>JAQWBY010000097.1 GCA_028706165.1 Lentisphaeria bacterium
GCGGAGCACGGCGACCTGGGCGAAGAGTTTGGCGAAGGCCAGCTCGTAGTTGTGTTTTTCCTCGCCGGGCTGCAGAGTGATATCCTGGGTGAGAGTCATGGAGCCGGCAAAGAATGGGAAGCCGCATTGTTCGATGCGTTCGATATCGACTTTGGTTGCGGGTGCGCTGAGGACGAAATCGCCGCTGTAGCGGATGGCGTCGCGTTCGAGCTGGCTGAAGGTGCCGCTGGTGTTGACGCCGAAATTGCCGCAGAGATAAATGGCTTCGATTTCGCTGTTGTAGGCCAGTCGGTTCTTTTCGGATTCGAAGACCTTGGCGGCTTCAATCAGCTGGTAGACGACTGGTTCCTGGTGGAAAGTCGTGGTGAGCGTGATGGTGTTGGTGCCGGTAACGACGGCTTTGCCGATGTCTATGCGCTCGAAGGCCGGGTCGGCAAAGAAGCCCTGCGGCTGATTGCTGATGGCTTGGCCGTTGACGCTGATGGCGAAGTGCTCAGGGTGTTCCAGGAGCAGCGCCAGGGGCTGGCCGAGGCGGTAGTTGTCGTCCGTACGGAAGGAGAAGGTCATTTCCAGCTTGGCGTCACGGCGGAGCTTAAGCAGCTCGTCGTGGATGGTTAGTACGTATTCCCGGTCGGATTTCTTGTCGCCATCGACGCTGTAGGCGCAGTATTCGAGGGTGAGGAGGTTTTCAGTGCAGCGTTTGATGGCGAAGGAGTCGGGCAGCGCCAGAGAGTGCGTCGGCTTGGCGGCGGGTGCGGCGGCGGGCACGGGCACTTCGCGGGCGATGAGGATGATGTCGCCGGCGGCTGCGAAGCGGTGTTTGACGCGCAGCATGCCGTTAGGGGCGGTGTCGTAGGCGACGGGGACCACGCGGCCGAGCTCGGCGTCAAAACGTTCGAGGCCGACGGCGGGGATGTACAGGTCGGCTTCAATGGCCTTGAAACGCTGGTTGTTGACGTAGTAGTACATCACGGCGGCCTTGCCGCCCAGGTCGCTGAAGTAGCGGCGGGTGGCGTGGATGTCACCGAGTTGGCTGGCCGGTGTGTTGAGTGCGGCCAGAGCAGTGTCCGGCGCGGCGACGCAGATGGGCGTGCTGGCGGCCATGGCGGCGGCGAGGAGGGCGTCGCGGTCGGCGAAGAAGCGGATTTTCTTCAGCAGCGGCGCGTTGTCGGCGGGGACGCCGTCGATGAAGAAATGGCTGGAGAGATCGTTTTGTTCGGCGAGGATAGTACCGCCGGCCTGGGCGAAGTCGTCGAGAAGCTGCACTTGTTTACTGGAGAGATTGAGGATTTTTGGCAGGATGACCATGCGGTACTGCTGCTGGCCGATGACGATGCTGGCGCCGTCGCTGCGGCCGTGCTGCTCCATGAGCGTTTCGTCGCCGTAATGGTGATTGACGTGTACGCCTTCGAGGGCGCTGCTCAGTGAGATGAAGGCATTGGAGTAGGCGTTGACGAGCTCGTTGCCACTGGCGGCGGTATTGAAGAGCAAGTGTGCGGAGCTCTGGCCGTGGATGAGCAGCGTGTCGACGCTGATCTGGCCCTCGGCGAGCAGGGTGCCGATGCGCGACATCTCGTCGTTGAACTGACGGTAATAGCGCCACCACGGCTGGTGGATGAAGAGGGACGCCGGGTAGTCGCGTTTGCGGATGCCGCGCAGGGAGTAGCTTTCGAGGTGCTGGCAGAGCAGGTTGACGCCGTGGACCATCTGCCACTGGTAGAGCCATTTGAGGTCGGCGAAGGACACGGCCCAGCCACAGAGGGCGAAGGTTTCGGAGAGAATCTGCTTCTTGCCGGTCTGGGCGGCGGCGCTGGCCAGCTGCATGGGCGTGGCCAGGCCGGGGAAGCGGCGGCCGAGGGCGTCCATGCCGGGGATGTGGAAGTACTGGTAATGGGGCATGGCGGCGCCGTTGCTGGCGAGCTGGCTGAGGTAGCTTTCTTCGCAGACCAGGTGGCCGGTGAGTTCCCATTGGTGGGCATTGCACCAGTCGTAGATGGGCTTGAAGAAGTGGTCGAGGAAGAGCCTGGTGGTCAGGCGCCAGAAACGGCAGCGGGTCTGCTCGTAGGCACCGATTTCGCGGAAGAGCTGCGGGAGCAGAGGGAGAAGTTCGTCGCCGAAGGCCTGGCGGTATTCGTCGGCATGGGTGAAGGACCAGGGGATGCCGCCGCGGGAAATCTGGGGTTCGTCGGTGAAGACGCCACGCATGGTTTTGCGCTCGGCGGGGCTGAGCTCGGCGTAGTAGCGTTCGTGGACGGCGCCAATGAAGGCGTTGGTGGCCTGTAGCGAGAGGGTGTCGACGTAATAGGGATTGACATCGAAGCGGCAGACGAGGAGGCGCGGCGCGGCCTTGGCGGCGTCCGCGCTGAGCATACGGCCGTCGAGGTCATAGCAGGCGACGACGTTACTGGTTTTGGCCAGGTCGGCGGCGTCGATTTCGACGAGGCGCAGGTACTTCTGCTGGTATTCGAGGCCCATTTTGGGGACGATGCCATCGGCGAAGCCGCTGGGCCAGCCATTTTCGTCGTAGGCCCATGGCTGCATGCCGTGTTTTTGTGCGGCTGCGATGGAGCCTCTGACGGCGTCGAACCATTCTTTGCTGAGGTATTCAGTATGGAGTCCGCCGCGGGCGTGCATGAAGAAGCCGCCGATGCCGGCTTCGTTCATGAGGTCGATCTGGCGGGTCAGTTCGGGGACTTCCAGACGGTCATTCCAGCTCCAGAAGGGAATTGGGCGGTATTCGGCGGGGGGATTGGCGGCGAGTTGGAGGGGGTTCATGGCAACTCCTGCGTGTGGTGAGGTGGATAATAGCTTGGTGATAAAGATGATGATGGCGACAACAGCGGCCGCGCTGATCAGGATAAGCGAGGCTCGGCGGGTGGTCCAGCCGAGCAGGCTGCGTTTGGCGCGTTGTGATGGAGGTTGCGGCATGACTCGGGGCCTCGGGGTGAGCGTTTGCGCCCGGGTGATTCCGCTTCAGTTGCGGGTCAGGCCTGGTGGGCGATTTTGTAGTATTTGACGGCGTCGGGCGGGCGGATATTGGTCAGGTCGCCACGATAATGGCGCAGCTGGGTAGGCACAAATGGGTGTTTGCGCAGTTCGTCCTCGTTGAGATCAATGCCCAGGCCGGGGCGCTCGGGGATGACCATGCGGCCATTGAGGAGGGTGAGGTCTTCATCGCAGATGTCGGCGCGGAAGGGCACGTCAGTCATCATCATTTCAAGGATGACAAAGTTGGGCACGCAGGCAGCCAGCTGCAGGGTCGCGGCGTTGGCGACGGGGCCGGATGGGTTGTGCGGGCAGAAGCCGATGTGCCGCGCTTCGGCCTCGGCGCCGAGGAAACGCATTTCGGTGAGACCGCCGGCGTGAGAGATGTCCGGCTGGATGTAATCGGAGCAATTGAGGTCGAAGAACTGGCGGAATTCGTAGCGGTTGTAGAGGCGTTCGCCGGCGGCGAGGGAGACGCGGACGCGTTCCTTGACTTCGCGCATGCCGTTGAGGTCGTCCGGTGGGAGAGGCTCTTCGAACCAGTAGATGTCAAATTCTTCCAGGCGCTGGCCGATTTTGACGGCAGTAGGGATATCGAAGCGGCCATGGCCCTCAATGAGGAGGAGGGTGTCCTTGCCGACGGCGTCAGCGACTTTGCGGATGCATTCCATGGCGGAGTTAAGTTCGGCTTTGGAGATTTGCTGCCAAGCTTTGCCGAAGGGGTCCCATTTGCAACCGAGGAACTGGTGGTCGCGGACGGCGATGGCCTTTTCGGCGAATTGGTCGGGCGTTTTCGCGGGCGAGAACCAACCATTGACGTAGCAGGGAACGGTGTCACGGACTTTGCCACCGAAGAGCTGGTACACGGGGACATTGAGTTCCTTGCCCTTGATGTCCCAAAGGGCCATCTCGACGCCGGCGAGGGCGCTCATGAGGACGGGGCCGCCGCGCCAATAGGCGTCGCGATAGCAGTCGTGGCGGAATTTTTCGACATTGCGTGGGTCGCTGCCGATGAGGTAGTATTCGAGGTCGTGGATGGCGGCGACGACGGTCGGCTCTTTGTATTCCAGGGTGGCTTCGCCCCAGCCGTGGAGGCCGGCGTCGGTTTCGATTTTGACGAAAACCCAGTTGGTGCGGAAGCAGTTGCAGACGAAGGTTTTGACGGCGGTGATTTTCATGGCAGGTCCGTGGTTGGGTGTGAAGCAGCATAGCTGCGGAGCTGGTCAGGGTGCGGTTTTGCCGCCCGCCGGCGTCGATGGGGTGTTGCTGCTGCTGCGGCTGCGGTTCATGCGGCTGGCGGCGAAGCCGGCGCCGAAGCCGTTATCGATATTGACGACGGTGATGCCCGGTGCGCAGGAGCTGAGCATGGCGAGCAACGCGGTGATGCCTTGGAGGTTGGCACCGTAGCCGATGGAGGTGGGCACCGCGATGACGGGGCGGGAAATGAGGCCACCGACGACCGAGGGCAGGGCACCTTCCATGCCGGCGACGGCGATGACCACCTCGGCCTCCTCTAGATCCGGCAGGCGGCTCATGAGGCGGTGGATGCCGGCCACGCCGATGTCGTAATAGCGTTTGACAGCATTGCCCATGACTTCGGCGGTGATGGCGGCTTCCTCGGCGACGGGCACGTCGGTGCTGCCGGCGGACACGACGGCGATGCTGCCGCGACCGAGCAGGCGCCGGTCTTCGTGGAGGAAGGCCAGGCGGGCGGCGGCGTTGTATTGCAGTCGTTCGTCAACGGCGCGCATGACTGCGTACTGTTCGGGGGTGCAGCGGGTGGCGAGCACATTCTGGTGGGCGGCGAAGAGCGACGTGGCGATATGGCGGAGCTGCTCGTCGGTCTTACCGGGGCAGAAGATGACCTCGGCGAAGCCGATGCGGCGTTCGCGGTCGGTGTCAGGGACGCATTCGTTGTGCGTTGGCGTGTTTGGCATGGCGAGGTGTATGTGCTTTCCCGAGGTGGCGGTGTGGGGGGATCAGCCGAGGTGTTTTTTGGCGAAGGCGACGTATGCTTCCCAGTCGTAGCGGGTGACGGCGTGTTTGCCGGGGCGGATGTGGTAGCCGATGCTGTCGCCGATGGGCGTGTTGAGCGGCGGGAGGACGTCACGGCCGAGGCCGTTTTTGCCGAAGAGCGCGTAGGCGGGTTCGGCGTTCTTGAGGGTGAGGAATTCGCCTTTGGGGTCGGCCCAGAGGTCATCGGCAGCGCTTGAGATGTAGAGGGGGCGGGGGGCGGCGAGGGCGACGAGCATGTGCTGGTCGAAAGGCATGGTTGCTTCGGCGTCCTGGTAGCGGTTGTAGTTCAGGCAGAACCAGTGCGGGAAGGCAGTGCTGATGCGCCAGACGGTCTCGCCAAAACGGCGTCTGGCCAGCGCGCCGCCGCCGCAGCCGGCTTGCACGGAGACGACCATGGCGAAGCGCTGGTCGTTGGCGCCGGCCCAAAGGGCGGTTTTGCCGAGGCGAGAGTGGCCGATGACGGCGACGCGTTTGGCGTCAATCGCCGGGCAGAGTTTTTCGATGGCGTCGAGACCGCGGCTGAGTCCCCATGCCCAGGCGCCGATGGTGCCCCATTCGTCGTCGGCGCGGCCGGTCCAGCCGGGTGTCTGGAAGAGCGGGTGGACGCCGTTGTGGAAGCCGTCGTCCACATCGGGATCAATGCTGCCGCAATAGGCGGTGGCGAGGGCATAACCCTGTTCGACGAGGTATTCGGCGGACCAGGTTTCGGAGGATTTGCCGCGGCTGGCCGCATTGGCCCGGTTGTCGCTGACGCCGAAATCGGGGTTGTTGCGGAACCAGCCGTCGGCGATAATGATGTCGGGGTCTGCGGCGACGGTGTGGTTGCCGTGGAAATTGAGGCCGAGGAAGGCCGGGACGGGCCCGCTGGCGTTTTTGGGGCTGTAAACGAGGAGGTCCATGGCCGGCTGCGGAGCGTCGCTGAAGAAGATACGGAGCTGCTGGCGGCGGGCTTTGCCGGCGAAAGCATCGCCTTCTTCGACGACCGTGAATCGGCAAGGCAGCTGCTTGCTGGGCATGCGGCCGAATTGTTGGCTGGCGATGATATCGAGGATTTCGGCTCGGCGCGCCGGCCACTGCTCTTTGTTCTGCACGACCACGCCGTTGTTGCTGCGGAGGAGCTCAGGCAGGGTGTAGGCCGGCACCTTGGTTTCTTCGTAGTTGGGCGTGAACGCCGCTGCTTTGCTGGTCGGTGCTGCGGGCATTTCGTACTTGTATTCACGCATGGCCGGCTCGAACATATCGTAGTAGTTGGTGCGGGTGCTGGTGTCTTGGTCGTCAATAAGCCAGCGGCCGACGGCTTCGGGTTTGACAGGGATTTTCACGAGCGGGAAGCCAAGGAAGGCTTCGAGGCGTTTGAGGGTTTCGTCCTGCTTGAGGACGAAGTCTTCCAGGCGCACTTCGATCCATTGTTCGGGTTTGGCGCAGGCTTTGACCAGGTCGTACTGGTAACGCCAGGAGATGGCCCGGCGTTCGCGTTCGTCAACAGTGTCGGGATAGTCGATGCCGAAGCGGCGCATGTCGTCGGTGACATGGTTGCCGATGATGCAGTCGCGGGGATTGCGGATCCAGAAGATATACTTGGCTTTTGGGAAGAGTTTTTGGATCCAGGGGAAGCAGAGGGTCGTTTCGGGAATCTTCCAGCCTTTGTGTTCGGCATTGCTGGCGAGGACGGACTTGAGGTAGTTGTTGATGAGGCTGACGAATTCGGGCGGTGGTTCGGCGGCGAAAGCGCGTTGCCAGTTCCAGCTGAGACCGCCGCGCCAGTCGACGTATTTGGCGAAGACTCTGCAGGCTTCGTACATGTCCTGCGGTGGGACGAGATCCCAGGAGCCGTTGAGCGGCTCGCCCATGTAAACGCCGCTGGCGGCGAGGGTGTTGGAGATGGCGCGGGTGCCGGAGTGGCCCCGGCCGATGATGGTGATGAGTGACATGCTGGTGCTCGGGTGGTTGGTGCTGGGGGTGGAGGTGATTTTAGTGGCATTGCGCCAGCCACGCGGCGGGCGCGTTCTGGCCGTGCGGCCAGTCGATACAGGCGTAATGGCCCTGGGGGCCGAAGGGACCGGGATTGACGATGATGGCACCGGCGAAGTCATAGATGCCGGCAGCTTCGTGGATGTGGCCGCAGAGAACCAGTGGAGGTAGGTGGCGTTGAACGAAGTCAGCAACGGCCTGGCTGCCGACGGCGCTGCCGTTGCTGATGCGGTCGGCGCCGGAATTGCGCGGCGGGGCGTGGGAGACGAGGATGTCCAGCGACTCTGAGCTGGAGTGGCTTGCCGCCAATTGCGCCGCCATGTCATTGTCGGCCCATTCATAGGGGGTATTGAAGGGCGATGTGTTGGCGCCGCCGATGCCGAAGAGGTTGTGGCCGCCGAATTGCCGTTGCCGGAGATGCAGGGACATATCCTGCTCGTCAAGCAGGGCGTTGGCGGCTTCTGGGTCGAGATTGCCCAGCACGGCCAGGCATGGTTCGGGGCGTTTACGGATGCTGTGCAGAACTGCCGCGACGTCCTCTCTGGAGCCGAACTGGGTGAAGTCCCCACCGACGATGATAAGGTCCGCTTCTGGCAGTGCCGTTACGGCGCTGCACTGGCCGTGAAGATCAGTGATAAACAGAATGCGCATGACACCACCTCGACTGCCTGGTCAACACCACAACGGCCAGTTTCTGGCGTTGAGCCGTTATGATTGGGCGACAGCTTGGCGGTGGGTGTTTCTGGCGGCGCATTCCTGGCAGACGCCCCGCAATTCGAGGTGGGCGGAACGGACGGATGCAAACCCCGGCACGTCGGAGTAATCTTTGGGGTGGGGATTGATCATGTGATGGCAGTCTACGACCTTGTCGCACACTGTGCAGATGGCGTGTGGGTGCGGGCTGGGATTGCCATCAAAGCGCACTTTGCCGGCCAGGATTTCCACTTGGGAGATGATGCCCTTGTTAACGAAAACACCCAAGGTGCGGTAGACGGTGTCGAAAGACAACATGGGTTGGATGGCCTTGGCCTGTTTAAAGACCTCTTCTGCTCCAGGGTGTGAGGTCGTGCCGGCCAGAATCTTGTAGATCTCATAGCGCTGTTGCGTCGCGCGCAGACCTTTTTCCAGGCAGATCGATTGGAAGTCCTTGAGAGTAACCATGTTAAGCTTCTACCGGTATGGGGTTGTTAAAGATCAATACAGGAGAACATAAGATGCTGCATCGTAATAAAAAAATCAAGGCTGCGAGGGGTAATAAATCACGAAAAAAATAGCCAACGGGCGACAAGCTGGTATTGCAGTACGCGGCGTTTGGTCACATATGGTATAGAATGGCGGTGGAGAGGATTCTTGTTATGTAGGAATGAGATAATGATCAATGCAACAATTCTGCTATGGCGGGATTGTTGCCATTTTTACTTACGCTGGTTATGCGTTGGGACAGAGATGGTGCGGAGGGTGGGGGCGCAGCGCTGTCCGCCTGTCGCGAATTCTACGTTTTTGTACACTACCGGGTTTGCGGCGTCCTTCGGGCCGAACTTGGCCGATCAGGCGACGTGATCCGTCCGGCCCGGGTCGAAACCTAGGAACGGCCGCGATTCCAAGAGTCTCGAGAGTCGCCCGATCAGTCTCAGGCGTCGGGAGTCATTCCCTACGGTCTCGGGCGTCCCCACGGTCCCAGCCATGGGGCGTGAGACGTGAGTCGTGGGTCCTCGTCCCGTAATCGGTCACCCATTGAGAATTGAGCCATAGAGCTTCTGGCTGAGTCAAACGTGCCCGTTTCCCTGGCCGCGAAGCGGCAGAAGCGCTGAAAGCGCGAAACATACCAGCCCAGGGCAAGCACGCTGAAAGCGTGCGCCGCCCTGGGGACAACGGCGACCACGTTCGTGTTCCTCGGCCCCTTTTGCCCCAGTCGGCGAAGCTGACTGGGGCAAAAGGGGCAATGGAACTCACTTGCTTACCTGGGATTGACGTCGGCGCTAGGTTTGGCCACCATTATCAATGGGTGACCGATTACCTCGTCCCAGCGCTGCCACTAATCAGTCCCCACGGTCCCGGGCGTCCCCATGGTCCTGGCCATTAACAATCACTGAATGATTACGATTACACGGGTTATCTATTCCCAGAGCAGTTCGTAGATGAACTGGGCGCCGTTTTGGCCTTTGACGGCGAGATCGAGCTCGATGCCTTCGGTGGTTTTGGTCACGGGCAGGGTAGCGAGGCGTTCGCCGTCAGTGCGCAGGACCCATGCTTTTGGCGTGCCTGGGCGGGTGCTGCGGATGAGGACCTTGGCGCGGCCGTTGCGGACTAGGTGGGGGAGTTTTCCCCAGCTCAGTAGGGTCTGGCGCTCTTGTTCGGCGAAACGGGCCTCGGTGTTCTGTAGATCGGTGAGGTGGGTGACGAGGATGTGGGGCGACGTGGCCAGGGGGCTATCGTCAAGGCTAGACGCCCAGACGGTGGCGTCGGTATCAAGGATGGTGATGCGGGCGGCCTCGGTGTTGATGATCGCTCCGGCGGGTGCGTAGGCGCCGGCGGTGCGCGCGGTATCAAGGATCATGGTGTCCTCAGCGGGGACGATGGTGAGCTGCTTATTGGGGGATTGGCGCGGCGAGGGGCTGGTGTCGAGGTCGGTAAGGTTGCCCTCGGGAAGCCATTTATCCTCGCGCAGCCAATTGATCAGGGCGGTTTTGCCGTCCTGGCTGAGAACATCGCCGGCGATATTTTTGTTCGCTTGTGGTGCTTTGCTGCTCAGAGCCATGCTGACATCGGCAGGCACGGGGGTATTGGCGGTGGCGATGAATGCTCCGACCTGCGCGTGTGCGTTGAGTGCTCGCCAGGCTGGGGCGAGGCCGCCTTCTGGGCGGTCGGGGTGTTCGCTGAGGTGGTCGGGGTGCATGGTGATGGCGATGGTTTTGGCGGCTGGGAGCATATCCTGGCGGAGATAGAGACAGAGAGTCGCGCGTTCGGCGGCCTGGTTGAGTGGGTCGCGAACCATGTCGAAGTAGTTGGTGATGGATGGTTTAAAGATGGCGCTGTTGCCATGGGCGTAGGCGAAGCGCCAGATGCCGGCCCAGTCTTGAATGGCGCCAAGACAGCCGGTGAGGATGCCGCCGACGCCGCGGTAGCGCCCGGGGCCGGAGTAGTTGTATTCGGTGATGGTGAAGGGTTTGTCGAGCAGGCGGGTGAAAGAGTTGTGATCGCCGCCGATGGAACCGCGGGCGACAACGCTTTGATTCGGGCAGCGCGACGGCAGACTCCAGCGTTTTTCCAAGAAGGACGGGTGATCGATGTAGAAATGGTCGTCAACGTAGTCGAAGTTATTGCGGGCCAGCTGCATCCACGCTGCGTTGCCGCCGAAATTCATGTCGGTGAGGAGTGCTTGGCAGCCGAGTTCGTCGCGGAGGAAGGCCTTCATTTCGGCGAACATGGCGTTTTGGGTATCGAGGAAGAAGATATTGACATCGCGGGCGGCGGCGGCGCTGGCGTCTTTGGGGAGCATTTCGGTCAAGGCTTCGGGCAGATCGAGTTCCCATGCCTGGTTGCGGGCGCTGCTGCTGCCGTATTTTTTGGTGAGCCAGGCGTTCCAGGCGTCGAGCCAGAGTGCTTTGACGCGGTCATCGCGGGCGTTGATGGCGGAGGTGCTCAGGGTACCCTCGTTGATCATGGAGAGCCAGGCCATGGCGGGGTCTTCGGCGTAGGTCAGGCCGGTGTAGGGATTTTTATGGAGGAGGAAGTTCCGGGAGAATTCTTTCCAGTTGGCCATGGCGGCGGGGCAGACAGGGACGAGGTATTTGAATTCGCGCATGTCGAGATCGCCGGTGGCTCCGGGCCAGATTTCGCCGGCGTAGACGCGCCGTGACACATACATGTCGGTGGTGGAGTACATGCCGCGCTTTTTAAGTTCGGCGAAGAAGAAGTCGAGTTTGTCCATGGCGTCGGGATTGAGCTTGGTGGACTGGCCGTTGCTGCGGTCAATGATGCTGTTTTCGTGGTGGTGGAAGCGGACGGTGTTGTATCCCAGGCGCTGGAGGCGTTCGGCCAGTTCGGCGGCCTGTTCGTGGGGATTGACCTGGCCGTTGCCGCAGAAATTGATTCCGTAGAAGCGCTGGGCCTTGCCGGGGAGATTTGCGAATTCGAAGTGCTTGCCGACCGCTTTGACGTGGCCGTGTTTGCCGGCGGGGGCGTCGAAGTAGCTCATGGCGGAGAAATCGAGCGCGGAGTCGGGCTTGATGCCCAGGACGGTGTCGAGGGGAATCCAGTCTTCGCCGGCAGTAATGACAGTTAGTTCGGGGCGATTGAGGGTGAAAGGGGCTGGGAGCTGCAGTTCGAGGTCAAAAGCGATGCTGTCGCCGGCTTTCCATGGGCTGTCGTTGCTGTCATTACCGACGCGGATGACGAAGCTGTCAGACCACTGGCGGTTGTCTTGGAGGAGGATATTGGTTGGCTGGCGGAAGGAGAAGACGACGGTGCCGCCGGTGGTTTCCACGGCAATGCGGGTGACGGGGCCGGATTCGATGCGGGTCTGATCGAGAGCGGCGGGGAAGGCTTTTGCGGGTTGATTGTCGATCTGGTAGTTGTGGCCGAGGAGGACGCTGGCGGGGAAATTGAAGCCGACGTAGAAGCTGTTGAGAACGACGTCCTGCTGGGTTGCGAGCTGGTAACTGAGCAGCTGGGTATTTTCGCTGATGGTTGCGAGAGCGAGGTCGGAGGTAAAGGTGACGTTGTTGTGGGTGGTTTTGCCATGCAGGGCGCTATCCTCGAGGCGTGAGCTGTCAAAACCGTTGATGCTGGTGCCGGTCCAGCCGGGGTAGAAGAGCCCGGGGGTGAAGGAGATGATTTGTTGGTCGCGGTACTTGACGGTGCCGCCGGTTGAGCGGTTGAGGGCAAGCGTCCAGTCGGGCTGGGCGGCGATGGCTATGGAGGCAAAGAGAGTGCTCAGGGTCGCGAGGGTGCGTGTGAACATGGGGGGGGCTCCTGAAAAGGTCGTGGAGGGTCACGGCTTGTGGGTAAAACCAGCCCCATACTGTAATTGCGGCGCTGGGTTGCGGCAAGGTGGACCGGCCTTTATATTCATAGTAGCTTTTTTTTCGTGACATAAGTGGCGGGATAGGGATCGGCAAGTAGCTGCCGGCATGGCCGGAGCGAGCTGGCTGACAACAGAGAATGCAAGAGGGCAGACGGTGGGAAAATTCAAATCGATCAAAGGCATGATCGCGGACGGGCAGCGCTTTTTCCGCGAAGAAGTGTGGACGCAGGAGACCGCCGACCAGCCGCTTGGCCGGCGGTTTTTGTTTTCGCTGTGCCGTATTGGCA
>JAQWBY010000474.1 GCA_028706165.1 Lentisphaeria bacterium
TCATCGGGCCGGTCCTGACGCAATCGCTGGAGCGCTTTGTGAACAAGGGCGGCGTCCTCCTGGCGTTGGAGCAGCAGGATCTCGCCAGCAAGCTGCCTGGCGCCTACTCGGTCGCAATTGGCGAGACCACCTTCTGTGACATGGTTCTGCCCGACCACCCGGTGTTTGCCGGCATGACCCTGCGGCATCTGGACACCTGGGACGACGGTGAGCTGTGCATGGTCGTGCGCGCCGCCTACATGCCCTTCACCGTGAATGCCGTCGCTGCGCGCGGGCCGCGCCTGGGCCAGAAGAACGCCGGCATGGCCATGGTCGAGGGCACCTACGGCCGCGGCCGCGTCGTCTATTCGCAACTGGCGGCCTTTGCGGCGGCGGACCGCGACAGCGCGGCCGCGCTGTTCCTGCGCAATCTCTTCAACTATGCTTTTGCCAGCGAGGAATGGTGGGCGAATACTTACGAGCTGGTGCCGGCGCAACTCATGGGCTACGTCGTCAAACCCGAGCGGGCGCAGAGCATCGATATTCGCACTGCCGCCAACCGCAGCTTCAGCGATGAGAAGGACGGCGATGGCGCCGGCGGCTGGACTGACCAGGGCGAAAACGACTTTCGCATGATGCCGCTGGGCGACAAGGTCCTCGCCGGCGTGCCCTTCACCATCCTCGATCCGGCGACCAATGACGGCAAGTCCTGCGTCGTGCTCGCCGGTACGGGACGACCCGACTTTCCGCACGCGGCCAAGGGCATCGCGCTGGCGGGCACTTTCTCGCGCTTGTTCTTCCTGCACACCGCCGCCTGGGGCGGCGCGGACAATGTCGGCCGCTATCGTATGCACTACGCCGATGGGAGCACGGCAGAACTACCCCTGCGTGGCAACCACAATATCGGCGACTGGTGGAACAACGCGACGCTGACCGACGCGATCATTGGCCTGTCGGAGAAAAATGCTGCGGGGCAGCGGGTCTGTCTATACGTCACCGAGTGGGAAAATCCGCGGCCGGCCGAGCCGCTGGTGGCGCTGGATTTTCTGTCGCCATTGTACAACGACAAGAACGACGTGGACTATTTGCCCGGCAGCACGGGCGTGCCGGTGTTAGTGGCGGTGACGGCGGAAACGGCTCACGCGAAGCGCTATGACATCCTCGGCGACTATTACGAGAGCTGCGCCGGCGCCAAGGACATCGGCTCCGAGACCATGGGCGCCATCGCTGAGATTGAGCTTGACGGCCGGCGCGCCTGGCAGGCGGACTTCCCGGCGGTGGGCTCGGGCGATGTTCCCGTGGTCTTCTTCAAGTTCACGCTGGACCAGGCGGCACTTGGCGACCGCTATGACTACCTGACCCTGCGGATCAAGAGCGACCGACCGGCGTCAATTATGGTATCCTTGCCCGAAAAATCGTGGAAATCGACCATGGATGGCAATCTCACGCTGATTGGCGACGGCCAATTCCACAGCTACCGGCTGCGCATTGGCGAGGATATGCGCGCCGGCGCGCATTTCAGCTACCCGACCATGCGCGGCGAACTGTTCTTCTACTACAAAGTGCGCGGCGCGAATACTCGCGACCGCGCGGCGCTGCGCTTCGTCATCGCCAACGCGGTGCTGGAATAGCCCCGCTAGAGTTTATTCACGCAAGAAGGCCTCCCGGCCGGAGCGCCGGGGGGGGCAGGAGCAGAGACTAAGGAGTACGTCATGTCCGAATGTCCGTTGATTCCGATGGGAGCCATCACCGGCCGGCCCAGTCGCGAGTTCATTGAGCACAAACTCTCGCAGTACCGCCGGCAGGGCATCACCCAGTTCCTGCTTTACCCGCGTTCGGGCTGCGAACTGGAGTACATGAGCGAAGAGTGGTTGGACTGCTGCCAGAATGTCGTCGAATGCGCGGAAAAACTCGGCTTTACCTCGGTTTGGCTCTACGACGAATTCAACTGGCCGAGCGGCCAGTGCGGCGGCAAAGTCCAAGCCGCGCGGGAGGACTTCGCGCTGCAGACTTTCGTGGCCGAAAAACAGGCCGACGGCAGCTTCGCCTGCCGGGTGGAATGCAATCCGCGCTTCCCCAATCTGCTTAATCCCGAAGCCATGGACTACTTTATTGAGCTCACCCACGAGAAGTACTGGCAGCGCCTGGGCAAGTACTTCGGCGGGCTCATCAAGGGCATTTTCACCGACGAGCCATCGCCTGGCTACGCCGGCCGCTACTGCGAGAAAAGCAGCGCCGACATGCGCCTGCTCAGCTGGTACCCCGGCATTGAAGAAGACTACGAGAAGCTCAGTGGCGCGCCTATGCGCCAGGACTTGGACGCGCCGCACTTCACCGAACTGCACCACCAGCTCATCGGCCGCCGCTTCCGCACGACCTACTTTGATAAATTGCGCGCGTGGTGCGACGCGCACGGTATCCTTCTCACTGGCCACCTCATGGGCGAATCGCCCGTCTCCAACTCCAAACTGTTCAGCGGCATACCATTGCAGGCGATCCAGGGCTTCTCGCTGCCCGGGCTGGATGAGATTTGCACCCGCACTCACGCCAAAACCGTCGAATGGCTGACGTTCGCCACGGCCCGCTACGGCATTGACGCCCGCGGCAATGGCGGCCTCGCCGAGCTCTTCGCCTACGGGCCGGCGGACCTGCCGCTAGCGCGCCTGCGCCAGATGATCTGGCTCGCGGCGGCCTTCGGCGTTGACCACTACGTCCTCGCCGTCGCCCAGCTGGACAGCCGCGGCAATGGCCGTGCCGACAAGGCCGGCTGGTATAACCCCTATTCCGTCGATCAGCCGTGGTTCGAACACGGCATGAAAGAACTCGGCGACGATGCTACCGGCGCTGCAGCCCTGGCGCGCAAGGCCAGTGCGCCGGAAATCGCCGTGCGCTATCCGGTGGACGAGACGTCGGTCGGCGAACTGCTACTTGAGCTGGTTCAGCAGCAGCGCCCATGGCGGCTGATCGCCGCCGA
>JAQWBY010000475.1 GCA_028706165.1 Lentisphaeria bacterium
GCGGCATGAGCCCTGAGGATATTTTTGCGCAGGCCTTTGGTGGCGGCGGCGGCGATTTTTTCAGCAGTTTTTTTGGCGGTGGCGGCGGCCGGTCGCAGCATAACGGTCCGAGCAAGGGCGATGACCTGATTTACGAGCTGCAGATTGATTTTGAAGAGGCGATGTTCGGGGCGGACAAGGAGATTACGTTTCCGCGTTCGGACACTTGTTCGCGCTGTAACGGCAGTGGCTGTGAGAAAGGCAGTTCACGGAAGACTTGCCCGCAGTGCAATGGCCGTGGCCAGGTGACGATGTCGCAGGGCTTTTTCAGCATACGCCAGACTTGTTCGCATTGCCAAGGCACTGGCACCATTATTGAGAAGCCCTGTTCGGAATGCCATGGTCAGGGCGTGGTGCAGAAAACGCGGCGGTTGCCGGTGCATATTCCCGCCGGTGTGGATACCGGTTCGCGCCTGCGCATGAGTGGCGAGGGCGAGGCTGGCGAGCAGGGCGGGCCGGCCGGTGACCTCTATGTGCGGATCTTTGTGCGCAAGCACGAAGTCTTTACCCGTGATGGCGAAGATCTGCACTGCGACGTACCCATCCAATTTCATGTTGCCGCGTTGGGCGGCAAGGTCGAAGTGCCGACGATCAATGGCAAGACTGAGCTGACCATACCGGCCGGCATTCAGTCGGGCACGGAATTGCGCATGCGCGGTAAGGGCGTGCCGTCACTCATCCGTGGGCGCGGTCGCGGCGATCAGTACGTGCGCGTCATTGTCGAAGTGCCGACCAATCTCAATGCCGCCGAACGGCAGAAATTGCAGGAATTTGCCGAGCTTTGCGATAAGGATCAGCATGTTCACCCGCGCTGGAATGCCTTTATGAAAAAGGCCCGGCGTTTTTTCGAATGATGCTGGCACAGCTGACGCCGGCAAGAAATGAACAGGACGCTTGATGGCTGACATGACACAGAAGCGGCATGGAACGCGTGGCGTCTTGGCTGGCCGCCTGGCGTTACCGCTACTGCTGATGCTGGTTGGCGTTGTGGCTCTCCGCGCGCAGGAGCTGCCCACGGCGCCAGGCGCGCCGGTTGCGGTGGTGCCGGCGGCGTCTCAGAACGAGAGCGAGGCCGAGACCATTGCGCGTTGTCTGCGGGATTTGCGTAGTAGTGACGTGGAGGCCAGGCGGCGGGCGGCGATGATCATCGGCAAGTACCGGGTGCCGGCGGCGCAGGAAGCCGTGCTTGCGTGCTTGCGTGATCCCGATGCGGTAGTCCGGCGCAGCGCGCTGGTGTCGCTTACCGAAGAGGACCGGATGATATCGCCGGCGGCGCGACAGGAGGTCTTTCGCTTGCTCAGCGATCCCGATGTGCATATTCGCCGCATAGCCTCGTCCATGCTCGGCGAAATCAGCGTGGGTTTGGGGCGGGTGGTGGTGATACCTGGGCGGCCGGGCCCGCTACGTCCCGGCGTGCCGGCTCCGCCGGCAATGGCCGCCGATGCCGAAAATCGCGAGGCGCTGTTGGCAGCGCGGGCCTTGAACGAGGCGCTTGGTGACGACGACGCGTCGGTGCGGCGCAATGTGCTATCGGCGGCGCGATTCTATCCCGGCGTGCTTGACCGTGCGCGATTGGAGCGATTTTTCAGCGACCCATCGGTTGAGATTCGGGTGTTGGCCCTGCAGGCCTACGCGTCGTTGGCTGGGCCGGAGGACGAGCGCGTTGACGCGCTGTTGCCCCTGCTGGAAGACGCCGATCCACGGGTGCGTGAGGAATTGGCGCGGACAGCTGCGCGCCTCGGCGCTGCTGGCACGGCCATCCTGAAGACCTTGTCGCGCGATGGGGTGCTTGGGGTGCGCATAGAGGCCGTGCGTTTGTATGCGGCCCAGCAGGATCCGGCGGCGCTACCACTCTTAATTGCTTTGATCCGAGACGAGGCTGTGCCGGTGGACGAGCGCGCACAGCTGTTGCGGGTACTGAATGTCTATCCGGCTGCGGCGGGGCCGGTGTATGATGAACTGGCCGATAATGGCCCGGCGGCCTTGCGTGCCACAGCCATTCGCATGTTGGGCACGGGGCGGATCACCGGCACCAAAGAGCGCAGCCTCGCATTTTTTATCGACTGTCTGGATGACGACTCTGACGCCGTGGTGCAGGCCGCTGGCGCCGTGTTGCAGCAACGGCAGGACGAATTGAGCGCGGCCGCGCTGCGGCAGCTCCTGCTGAAACGCAATCCCGAGGCGCGCAAGCTTGCTCTGCGCTGTACGGCGCGGCTGACGCCGGAGGAGGCCGGCGAGCTGCTTCTTGACGCCTGTTTGGACGACAGTGTGCCGGTGCGGCAGCAGGCCCTGCAGTTGCTCGTCGCCCGGCAGATACCCGACTGGCGGGACATTCTCATGGTCAGTTTGGAGGACAGCAATGCGGCCATTCAGCAGACGGCCGCCGAGGGCTTGATGCGGGCCGTCCGCGAACCGGCGGTGCGCACAGCACTCACGAGTTACTTGGAGCGTTGCACTGAGCCCTACCTCAAACAGCGTCTTGAGCAGCTGCTGGCGGCGCGTTTGCCGCCGGTGCCGGGGGCAATCGGGGGCGAGCGGGTCCAACCGCCCGTGCGGATACAGCCCTTGCCGGCCCGGCCGCCGGTGCGCCGACGGGTGGTGCCGCGCCGCTGAGCGCATGACAGCGAGCAGGATGGGGAGTCCCATTGCCCTTTTGCCGCCAGTCAGCTTCGCCGACTGGCGGCAAAAGGGCCGAGGGACAGGGACATAATTGGCGTTTTTCCCAGGGCGGCGCACGCTTTCAGCGTGCTTGCCCTGGGCTGGTATGTTTCGCGCTTTCAGCGCTTCTGCCGCTTCGCGGCGTAATCAATCGCTATGGACGCCATGGACGCTATGGACGCCATGGACGCCATGGACGCCATGGACGCTATGGACTCTATGGAAGCTATGGACTCTATGGA
>JAQWBY010000476.1 GCA_028706165.1 Lentisphaeria bacterium
CCCATGGATTGGACCACTGGGACGCTCGGGACCGTAGGGAATGACGCGTTGGACTTCGGTGACTGGTTGGGGACCTATTGGACTTCGGGGACCAGTTGCCTGACGCCTGGGACTGATTGGGTATACTTGGATATCCAGGGACTCCTGTAGCGCCGCCGTCCCGACGGTTTTCTCCTATAAAACCGATGGCTCTTCATTTAACGGTATCCATGGCACTTGTTGTTTCAACCAAGCAGCCCTTTCTCGTCGTGCATTTCCGCCGCGAAGCGGCAGAAGCGCTGAAAGCGCGATCTATGATAGCCCAGGGCAAGCGGCGCCGAAGGCGCGCGCCGCCCTGGGTAGCGCACCATATTGGCCCGTGTTCCTCAGCCTCTTTGGCTTCAGTCGGCGAAGCTGACTGGAGCCAAAGAGGCAATGGAACTCATTGATTGCTGCGGCAATTTTGCGCTGTGACCCTTCGTCGCAGGTCTTTTAGGCCGCCCTTACAGGGCTCTTTTGGGTGGGGCACCTTACCCAGGGCGCACCTTCGGTGCTCAAAACCTCGGCGAATGATCTTGTGCATGGTTACCAATCAACTCATCGCCGGCGATTGCCACATGCTAGGTGAAGAGCATTGCTCCTATGAAATCCGCTGCCTGGTTAGCCACCTATGTGTAATGGCTGGGCGGCGACTGGCCGTGGGTTTCCTGCAAATTGTCACCGGTGAATTCCCTGCCGGGGTGGTTACTGACCGATGACAATTATTTCTTCATGAGGGCCGTTATAGCCATGCAGGACCCGCTTCGGGCGGATAAAGTATGCCGCGCTTTTATTTATCCCCGGCACGATTTCGGCGCATGCCGTAGAAACGGCCCATTGACTTAAGGAGAAGCAGATGAAGTCCCTTATGCGTTCATGTCTCGCCATTGCCGCGTTGAGTACGACCGTGTTTTTTGCTAGAGCGCAGGAAGCTGCACCGCTGCGTGTTGACAACGCGGATTTTGAGGCCGGCCAGGCCGGTGCTCGGCCTGACAATTGGGCCTGGTGGCACCGCGAGAATATCGGCTCGGCCACGTTGGTTGAAGAAGCGCGCAACGGCCGTTTGGCGTTGCGCATAGTCGCCGCCGGCAAGGACGACTGGGCCTTTTCCGGTGGTCCGCGCAACGACGTCACTCCTGGCACGGATTACGCTATCAAAGTGTGGTACAAGGGCGAAAAGACTGGTAGTGTGAGCGTGCAGGCGGTCGGGCACAAGGACGGCAAATTTGTGACCTGGTCGGTTGGCGAAACCCGCAGTCCCAAGCCCAGTGCGGACTGGGCCGAGGCCATCGGCTATTTCACCGTGCCGGAAAGCATCAACCAGATTGTCATCCGGGTTGTCGGTCGTGGTGACACGGACGTCATCATTGACGACATTCGCGTTGTTCCCGAAAAAGCCCCGGTCATTCCCCCCAGCCCGAAGATCGAGGGCTTTGCCAAAGCGCGAGTAGGCGAGCAATTCGCCCGCTGTGCGGTGGGCCAGATGGTCGATGGCGCCATGTATCTCAGTTGGCGCTTGCTGGCTGACGACGCACCGGGCTGCGCCTTTGATGTCTTTCGCATCGTTGATGGCAAGAGCAGCAAGCTCAATGCCGCGCCTATCCGCCAGACCTGCGATTGGCTGGACGACGCGCCGGTTGCCGGCGCCAGTTACGCTGTGGCCGTCAGCGGCAGCGCGGCCGCGCCGGCGCCCGTGGAAATCCTCCCCCTCGACGAAGGCAGCGCCCTGAATTGCAAAATCTTCAAGCTCAGCGATACCGAAGCCAGCGCGTTCAAGGTCGGCATTGGCGACCTCAATGGCGATGGCGTTTACGACTACGTGGTGATGCATCCCGGCAGTGCGGTTGATCCCTGGCACGTCTACTGGAAAAAATCGGCCAAGACCTTCAAGCTGGACGCTTTCCTGAGCGACGGCACGCTCCTGTGGACCTTCGATCGCGGCTGGTCGATTGAGCAGGGCATTTGGTATTCCCCGTTTATCGTCGGCGATCTTACCGGCGACGGCCGGGCCGAAGTGGCGCTCAAAGCCGCCGAAGGCGATCTTCGCGACGAAGAAGGCAAGGTCACCACTGGTGAAGAATGGCTATTGATCCTCGACGGCATGACCGGTAAGGAAATAGCGCGCGCGCCGTGGCCCACTCGTGACGACTTTGACAGCTATAACTATGCATCGCGCAACCAGATCGTCATCGCTTACCTCGATGGCAAGACGCCCTGCGTGGTGCCCCTGCGCGGCACTTACACCCGCATGACCGCCGAGGCCTGGCAGCTTAAGGACGGCAAGCTCGAAGCGCTCTGGCGCTATGACAATCACGAACGGCCTCGTGCCTACCGCGGCCAGGGTGCGCATACTGCCCACGCCGTCGATGTGGATGGTGATGGGCGTGATGAAATCTTGCTGGGCAGCGTCGCTCTCGATGACAACGGCGATCCACTATGGACTACCGGCAAGGGCCATCCCGACGCCATGTACTACGGCGAGATCATTCCGCAGCGTCCCGGCATGGAAGTGGCCTATATCATCGAAACTGCTCAGCGCGTAGATGGCGGCATCAACGTCGTTGATGCCCGCACGGGCGAATTCGTCTGGAAACTCCAGCAGCCGACCAAGCACGTGCACGGCGGCGGTGTCTGCGCGGATCTCGACCCCATCCATCCCGGCGTTGAAGTCGGCGGCACCGACGCCGACGGCCACAAGCTCACCGAAAATCGCTGGCTCTTTAGCGCCGATGGCCAGACCCTGCTGAAGAAAGGCCTTGAAATGACCTACGGCTTCGGTGTTAGTGTGGCCTACTGGGACGGCGATCTCCAGAAAGAACTCGTCCGCGCCAAGATCCTCAAGCACGACGGCGGCGAGGTCGGCTCGCGAGTCGCCGGCAGGTTCGTCCTGGCTGCGGACGTCCTTG
>JAQWBY010000001.1 GCA_028706165.1 Lentisphaeria bacterium
CGCCGCCGGAGCCTGAGGCGACGGCGCCGCGGCCGAAAATTGTCGAACTCGACTTCAAGGATTTACCGCCGGAGCGTCAGGCCCGGCCGTCTGATTTGTCGCCGAAGCTGGATCGGTTGGACGTGACTGATCTGAAGTTGCCCAGTTTGTTGCCGCACGGTCCTTTGACCAGCAGCCAAGGCGGGGAGTACAGTGTTGCGGCGCGGCAGGGCAATGTACCCAAATTCCGGGTGCCGACTTTGGGCGAGGCCGATGTGGCCATTCCAGAGGGCACAGGCAGCCAGCTGGATCAGCCGGTGCCATTCTTGGCGACGACCTCGCCCATGCAGACCGAGCGGTTTTTGCCGGGCGATCTTGAAAATGGCTTGATTGAGTTGTCCCAGCCCTTTGATGCCTTTGTCAATGTCGACGTGTTGGTGCACAACGACGCGCTGCGTGGTGGTGGCTATTTCAAGATATCGATCACGCCGAAACTGGAGAGTGATTCCCTACGGGACATTCCCAAGGACACGCTGTTGATCATTGACCATTCGCTGAGTATCAGCAACGACAAGTTCAAGCAGTTTCAGTCGGCGGTAATTGAGGCGCTGGCGTATTTGAATCCCAAGGACCGATTCAATGTCGTGGCCTTCAATGACCGTCCTCAGCCGCTCTTTGAGTCTTTCGCGCCGGCGCTAGCGCAGCCGGTGCAGGAAGGCCAGCAGTTTGTGCGCAAATTGCGTCGCGGCGGCATGACCGACGTGTTTGGCAGCATTGCGCCGTTTGTGCAGGCCAGTAATGGCGAGATGAGCCGACCGCTGAACATCTTTCTTCTTTCCGATGGCCAGTCGACGGTGAACATCTATCAAGCCGACGACTTTTTGCGGCGGATGGTGGGGATCAATCCGGGCAATGTGTCCATCTATCCCTTCAGCGTGGGCAGCGAGGCCAACCGCGAACTGCTGGATTTTCTTGGCTACCTGAATCGCGGCTACAATTATCACGTGGCCGAGCTGGCGAATTTTCGTGCGCAACTGGTTGATTACATTGCGACGCATTCGAGTTTGATCATCAACGACTTGAAGTACATGGCGGCCGGCGATGTCGGCAAGGAGCTGTATCCCAAGGCGATACCGCATTTGTACCGGCGCGAGACCCTGTTGATTTTCGGTCGTTTCGGGCCGTTGGATGACGAGCTGGTGCTGACGCTGTCGGGACGCGACGCATCTGGCGCCAGGCGCGATTTGGTATTCCGTCGTCGCTATCGGGACTGCCTGCCTGCGGGGCCGGAGCTGCCTCAGCAGTGGGCTGGGCAGAAGATCCTGCATCTATTGGCCGAGCGCACGCTAATCGTTGAGCCGCAGGCCCGCGTGCAGTTGCAACGCGAGATTCGGCGGGTGGCGGCGGAGCACAATGTCTTCGTCCCTTATTGATGCGGGCCGATGACGATAATAGTCCTGTAGAAAATGAATCCGGGCGCGGCCCGGTGCTAATGACAATGCATTCTATTGGTGGCAAGTAACGACATAAGGCAAGCAATGGCGAAAAGACCTGTTCTGGTGGCGATGGACCTCGAGGGCGTTCTGGTTCCGGAGGTGTGGATTTCAGTGGCGGAAAAAACGGGCATACCCGAATTGCGGCTGACGACCCGCGACATATCGGATTACGACCAGCTCATGAAGCATCGCCTGAGCATTTTGCATGAGCACCGCCTGAGCCTGCGAGACATCCAGGACGTGATCGACACCATGGAGCCCCTGCCGGGCGCCCTGGAGTACATGGACTGGCTGCGGGAGCGCTACCAGAACGTCATTCTCTCTGATACTTTCTACGAATTTGCCTCGCCGTTCATGCGCAAACTCGGTTGGCCGACCCTCTTCTGCAATTCACTGCAGGTTGCTGGCGACGGCCAAGTGGTAGGCTATCGTATGCGCCTGCAGGATGGCAAGCGGCACGCGACCCTTGGCTTCAAACAGCTCAACTTCGACGTCGTCGCTATGGGCGATTCCTATAACGACACGGCCATGCTGGCCGAAGCCGATCTGGGCATTCTGTTCCGGCCGTCGGACAATGTCCGCCGCGAATTTCCCCAGTTTCCGGTGGCGATGGAGTACCGGACGGTCATTGACCTCATCCAGGAATTTGCTGCTCGCTAAACGCAGGTGGTGGCTATAAACGCATGGACTGGCGGCGGTATATCCGGCGCCAGTCTCTTTGCGTACATAGTGGCTCGGCCAACGCTTTTGGTTGCTCAGTTTTGGTAATGGCGTTGGCCGGCGGCGGCGGCGGCGGTGCCGATGCCGCAGTAGACGACGTGGGCGATGGTGTGGGCTTTGTCGCAGAGTTCCCAGACAGTGATTTCCTGGTTGCCCTGTTTGCCGAGGAGAACGGCTTCGTCGCCGACCTGTGCGTCCGGCAGATCGGTGAGATCGACCATGACCATGCCCATGCAGACAGTGCCGAGAATGGGCACGCGGTGGCCGCGCACCAGCGCTTCGCCGCGGTTGGAGAGCTCGCGCAGGTAGCCGTCGGCATAGCCCACGGGCAGGACGCCGACCAGCGAGGGACGCTTGAGAGTGCAGATGCAGTTGTAGGAGACATTTGCGCCAGCCGGGAGGGGCTTGCAGGAGATGATGCGGCTGCGCAGGGACATCGCTGGCCGGAGGTCCAGCTGTAGGCCGGGGAATTCTGGTGCGCCGTAAACGCAGATGCCGGGACGGATGTAGGGCAGTTCTGGCAAGTAGCGGTGGAGGATCGCCCGCGAGGCGCAGAGGTGATTTTCGCAACAACTGTCCGGCAGAACGGGCAACAGCGTGCGGAAGCAATCGAGCTGCTGGCGGGTTACGGGGTGCTCCGGGCTGTCAGCGTTGGCCAGATGGGAGAAGATACCGCGGATGTGTAAGCCCGGTAGGGCGGTGAGCTCCCGCACGGCGTCGGTCACTGTTTCCGGCAGAATACCCAGCCGGCCCATGCCGGTATCGACCTTGACGTGGATATCGAAGTGTCGCTTGCGGGCGGTGGCGATCTGTGAGAGCATCCGGGCGTTGGCGAGGTCCGGGCAGGCGATGCGGAAGCCGGCGTCGTTGGCCTCTTCGGCTTCTTCCGGTAGGAGGCCCATCATGATCCACAGATCCTGGGTGATACCGGCCCGGCGCAGGGTCAGCGCTTCTTCCAGGCGGAATACGGCGAACTGCCGGGCGCCGGCGTCGGCGAAGGCCCTGGCGACTTCAACAATGCCGTGGCCGTAGCCGTCGGATTTGATCACGGGCACGAGTTGGCTGGGCTCAGCCAACGACGCAATGGCGCGAAAATTCTGCCGCAGGGCGCTGCGGTCGATGATGACTTCGGTGGGGTACATGGAAGCAGATCGATTCGAGTTTGGGTTGTTGTTGGTTGCTGGGGGGGGCAACAGCCGTGAAAGCCGCCGCGTGAGCGGCGTGGCCAAGTTCAGCAGAGTGCCAGGGGCGGGATGAGTTTTTCGGCGCCATAGCGGACGCAGTCGGTGGTTGGCAGTTGTGTTTCGTCTTCAGTACGGGCGATGGCGTCTTTTGCCTGTTCTTCGTTGAGCAGGGAGGTATTGAGGGTGATGCCGCCGACTTTTGCGGGTACGAGGGTGCCGCAGGCCGACGCGATGGCTTCGTAAAGCGCCGCCAGCTCTTTGAGCGGCGGTATCTTCAGCCACGGGAAGTCCCGCAGGGTAAGCATGTCAGCGCGGTGATTGAGGATGAGGTGTGTCGGGCAGGACCCGCGCAGCAGCGGCAGGGTCGCGGTGCTGCCGGGATGGAGGATGGAGCCCTGGCCTTCGACAACGATGAGATCGGCGTCGGCCAGTTCCATCACGCCTTGCTCGATGGCGCCGCAGGCGTAGTCGAGCTTGATGGCGTCCAGGGGTACACCGCGGCCGCTGATGACGATGCCGATCTGGCCGGTGGCCAGAAACTCGGTCTTGACGCCGTGGCGTCGTGCGGCTTCGGCGATGAGCAGGCCGCTGGTCATTTTGCCGTTGGCCATGTCGCTGCCGACGATGAGCAGGCGTTTGTTGGTGAGTTCGCGGGCGCGGCCTTTGCCGACACCGATATTGGCGGGTTCCTGGCGGATGTCCCATATCCATTGGCCGGGCGCGAGGCTGTGGTAGCGGTCATTGAGACGCTGGTGCAGGCCGTTGATAATGCAGAGTCCCAGGGCGATGGCCTGGTCCAGGGCGGGCAGCCACGCGTCGGGTAGGCGACCGCCGGAAGGCGCGCTGCCCAGTAGCAGCGCCTTGGCGCCCAAGGCTGCCGCGTCCGCGACGCTGGCGACGATCGGGCAGTCTGGCCGCGGGGTTGCGGGCATGACCTCGCCGGCGCGCTTGCCGGCCTGGGTGCTGTCCACGATGCTGACGACGGGATTGGCGGAGAATCTCAGAACGCCGTAGCCCATCTTGCCAAAGGGTTTACCGAAAGTGTCTTCCATGAAAATGGCCAAGGGGGTGTCCGGCGTCAGCATGGGTGGAATAACCTCTGTGGTTAGGCGTGGACAAGGCGTGTCGGGAGGTGACAAACAAGCGGCGAAAAAGATACTGCCTGCGCCCCGAAAAACAATGGTCCAAGCCCCCAAAAAAGGGGGCGAGGGTAATCGGTCACCCATTGATAATGGCCGGCCTCAGGGGACGCCAGGGACCGGCCAATATCAATCGCTGGCCGATTACGGCTCCTCGGTGCTTTGTATTTTCCCCACTTGACAATATACCTTCATATCGCATATTCATGCCCCTTATGCCAAAGGGCGGCTTCCAGTTCCTGTCCAAATTCATCGCAGGACCAAAGGAAGGAAAATGACCATGAAACATCTGGCAATTCATGGTGACAAGCCCAACGATTGGCTGAAAACAATAAAAACGGATGATTGCTCCTTCGGCAAGGCTTTTATGGAGCGTCCGTGGAATAGCTTGCAAGCAAAATAAAAAAAGTCGCATTTGACACCAGAGGACAGATTTATGGGACACAACGGAAAACACATTCTTCTCATCGGCGGCACCGGTTCCATGGGCACGTATTTGACACCACTGCTGCTGGAACGGGGATTTCTTGTTGATGTCGTAGCGCTCAATGCGCCGGAGATGGAACATCCGAATTTGCGTGGTATAAAAGCGGATGCAAAGGACTTGGAAACACTCAAACGTCTGCTTGCAAACAGATACGATGGCATCATAGATTTTCTGGACTATCCGTCTGACTATCGAATGCGGTATCGGCTGTTCCTCGAAAATACCAAACACTATATCTACCTTTCCAGTTACCGCGTATACGCAGGGACTGTTCCGCTGACCAATGAAAATTCGCCGCGCTTTGTTGATCTTCCCGGTTATGACGAACTCTACAACCCCGATGATTATAATATTTACAAGGCACGAAATGAGGATTTGCTCCGCGCTTCCGGATTCGACAACTGGACGATTGTGCGTCCGTCCATCGTCTTCTCAAAATTCAGTTTGCCTCTCGTTTCTCTCGGGGCCTACGCCATCTGGAATCGGGCGCAGGAAGGCAAGTCAACGCTGATTCCGGACTGTGCGGTGGCAACGCCCTGTTCCTGCACCTGGTCTGGAAATATTGCAAAAATGTTTGCCGGAATTCTCTTCAATCCTGCTGCCTTCCGAGAGGCTTTTACGTTCACGACCGATGAAAACCTCCCGTGGCAAGCGTGGGTGGAATTCTATCGCGAACGGATCGGACTGCAGACTTGGACCGTTGATACGGAAACATTTTTCAATCTCTACTGGAATCACAGCAGATGGGCAGTCAACCAGGTAAAATATGACCGTCTGCTCAACCGCTCCATGGATAATTCAAAAATTCGGAAGGTTGCCGGCCTTGCGAAATCAGACCTACTGCCGCTTCAGGAAGCACTCGGCAGCGAGCTGGCTAAACTCTCTCCGTCCTATCGCTTCCCTGGCGGCGAAGCGGTCAATGCGGCAATCGACCGTTATCTCGCGGACGGCGGGAGAATTCTGCGTAAACTCTGAAACAGCGAGAAACGGTCATGACAAAACTTCGTGTCATTCAAATCGGAACCGGTCCAATGGTTCATTCAGCGCATGCGGTCACCGCATTGCGGGGACTTGACGAAATCTATCATCTGGAAGCCATCGTGGAGGAGGATTCAGAACGCCGGGATTTTATCCGCAATACCCCACCCTATGCCGGGCTTCCGTTCATCAGTTGGGAGGAGGCTCAGCGTCGCAATCCGGATGCCTTCATTATTGAGACTGATGAACATCGACTGGTTGAAAATGCAATTCGCTCGCTCGAAGCGGGTTATCATACCTACATGGACAAACCGGGCAGTGAAGATGCGGCACAGTTTCATCGCATGTGCAGGATCGCGGAGAAGAACCGCCGCGTTCTAACCCTTGGATATATGTTCCGCGGAAATCCTGCCGTTCAATATGCGCTGGAACTGAAGAAACAAGGAAAACTCGGGCGCATTTTCAGTGTGGAAGGACAGATGAGTTGCCCCGGAGGCCCCGGCTACCGCCGCACGCTCCCCCGCTTCAAAGGCGGAATGATGTACTATCTCGGATGTCACCTGATCGACATGGTTGTTCACTTCTGTGGATTTCCGGATGAAGTCATGCCGATGAATACCTGTACCGGAATAGATGAAGATTGTATTGATTACGGTTTTTGTGTATTTCGTTACAAGAATGGCCTTTCCTTTGTCAAAACGTGTGCTGCGGAAGTGAATGGAAATGCGCGCCGTTCCATCATCATTTCCGGAACGCAGGGAAGTTTTGAGATTCAGCCAATTGAACTGCCGCGGAAAGATGGCTGGGATGACACCATTGCACGGGAAACCATCGGCATCCAGGCCGGATTCGACAACAGCCATCCGGTCTCGTTTCCGCCGCATCGCCGCTATGACTGGCTTTTCCAGAATTTTGCAAAATACATTCGCGGGGAAGCAGTCAATCCTTATTCCGGCGAATATGAGGCGAAATTGCATGATTTGATTCTTCAGGCATGCCGCTGAAAAATAACTGATTTGGCTCCAGTCGGCGAAGCTGACTGGGGCCAAATCAGAAAGTGCTTCTGGATACGCTGGCACTCAGACGCCGGTCGAAGAAAGGCGTTGATGGCACTCGGAGTAACGGGAAAGATGCTACAATGGGCAAAAATTTCACGAGGTGCCTGGTGCATAGCGAAATCACCGCTGATGCATACGGCGCTGAGCAACAAAACCATGGACAAATACGGTCTCATTGTGCCTTTGAGCGTGTAACCGGTCATAAAAGAACCGGTGCTGATTTACTGCCGGATGCGGAAAACCGCATGTCCGGTGGTGTGGAAGGGCGCGGGGCGCAATCCCCGTTGCCCCATCCGATCGAAGACTGGGGGTAATGGCGCGAGCATGTCTCGCAGACCATCGCCACCTTCCACGACCGCGTACACGTATGGGAAATCTGGAATGAGCCCGACATCGGCCAGTTCTGGAGAGGCTGCGCCGCCGACTACGTCCAACTCCTGCGTGTCGCCTACCAGGCCGCCAAAGATGCCGATCCCGTACGCCTGGTCATGAGCGCCGGCCTCGACGGCATGGGGGAGAGCTTCTTCACCCGCATGCTTGCCCTCGGCGGCGCCGCCGCCTTGCCGACGAACGCCTGGCCCTGACCGTAAGCGGCAGCGCCGCCGCCTGGCTTGATCCCTACCCCGAAAGCGTCACCATGCCGGCTGGCCAACGCGGCTGGGGCGGCCTGCGCGCACGCGTGCCAGCCGACACGCCAACGGGCACCTACACGCTCGACATGCTTATTCAGTCCGAGACTTTCCCCGAGGTCTGCGCCGAATGGCACGGCAGCTACTCCGTCATGAACCCCAACAACGCCACAGCCAAACACTAGGCCATCTTTCTCACTTTTGGCCTTTTTTGAGGCTGAACAGGCACAACAAACTTATCACATCCCCCGGGTGCGCGCGGGTGAGTTGGGCCAACTCCCCGGGTCAGCACGTCGCCGCCTATTTCACCACGCGAGTGCCATAGCTGTCTTTGCGTTTGGCGACGAAATCAAGCCATTCTGCCTCCGTTGCGTAGGGCAGCCAGCCGCGGCGGGCGACGAAGGGCGAGTCCAGGTGGGCAAATTGCAGTTCGAAGGGCATACGGTCAGCCGTGAAGTCGACGGCCAGACTGATCACCGTCTGCATATCGATGACATCCTTCATCGTGTTGGCGCGCTCGTGGTTGATCAGCCGCAGATTGCGCGGCATGAGGAAAATCAGGCGGCCATTTTCCCCCTTCGGGCGGCAAGCGACCCCTTTCAGGGTCAGGGCCTTGGCATCGTAGACCAGCGATTCAATTTCCGCGTGGCCCTGCTCCACGTGCATGTCCGTGGACAGCAGCCACGGATACTCCCGTGCTTCGGCGATGCGGTAGAGTTTGCAGGCGCCCGGCGGGACCATGCAGGCGAATGATTCTCGGAAGGTGCCGACGTACTCGCCATTCCAAAACTCGAAGACGCGGTAGGACCGGGACGGCTCACAGCCGACCTTTGCAAACTCAATGGTACTGTGAAATACATCAGCGCCCGGCGCGGTGTTGAAGACCGCCACGACCACGTAGGTCTCGTACGACGCCTCAATCCGCTTTGCCGCAATATGCCAGCCGCCCTCGTCCGTACTGTGGTCGAAGAGGTCCACGGGACGCGGTATGCCCGTTGCGCGCGGCAAGCACATCTTCACCATGCGGAGGCGTTCCGGGGTAATGACGCGAAAGTCGTCGTTGCAGGCCACGGGGCTATCGCCGCTCAGACCGAACATCGTGACGGCGATCTGCGCCATGTCCAACGGCACCGGCTGGTCGATGGTCATCGCATTCAAGTCATTGATGTAGACCTTCTTGTTGGTGAACCACGCTGCCAGGGCATTCTGAACAAATGAATGGACGTTGGCGAAATGCTCGTCATGCCGGCAATACGTGGAATTCTGCCAGTTCGGGAACGGATGCATGGGCCGCCCCTCGCCAAAGTCACGCACCACCCGAGCCGAATTCACGCAGCCGATATAGACGGGCGAGGACGCCACAGCCGTCTGCAGGTGCGTCTCATCGCCGGCGGCTTCGCGAATAACCCGAAATATCTCCCGCGATGCCTGCACGGGCAACAACGACTCGTCATAACGGGCGGAGCCCTTGACGATGTCGAGGAAGTCGAGCATGTACGCGCGGGCGCCGAGCTTGCGGTATTCCGTGAAGATGTGCCTGATGTACTCCTTGGTTTTCGGGTGCGTGCCGTCGAGATAGTACTTTGTCAGCGGCTGTGCATTGAAGGTCCCGCGGCCAAATTCCCAGCCGTTGTGGAAGATATGGGCGACCGGTTCGCCATTATCCCACTTCAGCAGGTTTTCCCTGTTTTCGTCCAAAATGCCCTGCGCTTCGCCGAAAAACCAGAAGGGCGAAAACCAGAATTTGAAGAACCAGCCGTCGGCATGCTGTTCGCGGAGCAGGTCGCGGTAATCCACACCGGACTTTCCTTGCTCAAAGGTCAGCCAGTTGCCAGGCAGCCCATCTTTCATGATACTGTGCGTGCCAGCGTGAATCACATTCTGCCCGAAGCCGCCGAGCTTGGCCCGAATCGCCTTGGTTACGCAAGGCATATCGACAGACCAATCGCCCTTTTTCGAGGTGAAACCGTCACGCCAGGAGCCGTTGCCAAACCAGAACTGCGCCGAGCCGGCGAAAGAGGGCCGATAGCGCTGATAGAGGCCATCTGCCCACGCCTCAAGCGCCGCATAGGGATCGTCGTAATAGGCGATGCGGACAGTTTCCGAGGCCAGCTCCTTGCCGGGTTCGAGCCAGAAACCACTGCCATCGCAGGCCGCACGCCATTCGCTCGCGCCTTCGCCGTCGTAGCTAACGCTGAAATTGCTCAGCATGCGGTCGACCGTGACAAAGGAAATCAGCAGGCAGCGTTTGCTGACGACGTCACTGAAATGCCCTAGCGTCGTCGAATTCAGCTTCCTCTTGCCCGTGAAGCGCGCCATCGCGATATTCCACGGCTGCCAACAGAAGAAATTGACCATCGCCGGGTTCGCGCCGAGCTCAAGCACGCTGCCCCAATCACTCTTGCCGTGAAGCACCGACCAGCTGCCGACGCGGACCCGTTGCACGCCCTCGTTCCTGATCCTGGCCGTCAGCTCAAGCTGGTCGCCACCGACTTCCGCCAGCTGCCAGCGCCAGCGAATGGTCCCTGCCAGCATGGCGCCGTTGCCGTCCGCCGCCGCTGCGCCGTCCACAAGAAGATACTCGCTGTCGTTAATGGTGACTGAGCCCGACCAATTCCGGAGCCGGAAAAGATCGCTGTCTACCGCACTCACCGATAGCCGATTGTCCTGAAAAGCCCACTCGCAGCCAATTTGTTTTGCCATGGTCCCCATGCTCTTTTCCGCATATGCTATTGGACAGAAAACGAACTCGAACTTTCTCCAGGAATGAGACTATACCACGACATTCGCAGACGTCCCCGCCTGGGCACGACCTTCGGCCGCGCCGTTGGCGCTGAAAACAAAAGCCAGCAGGGAAGGCGGGTAGCAAAGAGTGATGCCTTAGCGCAAAGAGTGTTTCTGTACGCTGTGCTATCTTGCTCAATGAGTGGATGGCGTTATACTCTTTGGGCTTCCAAAGCTCAACCTTCTGCCGGCTTGTCGGCCGCTGCCCAACCAGGCGAAAGCCAACGCCCAAAGGTTCGCATCGTCATATTACCTATCAGGAGACGACCTTACCATGCATCAATTTGGCGGCTTATTTCTCGGCAGCATGCTGTGCCTTTCGGGCGCGGCTCATGCCCAGGTATCACTGAGTCCCGGCGCGGAACTGCGCATGATGTCCTTCAATATCTGGGGCGATTACTTCAAGAATCCTGTTGAAGAACGCGATCTTGCCATTGCTGACATCATACTCCGTTACCAGCCCGACGTCGTCGCCCTGCAGGAAGTCACTGCGAATTGGTGGACGTCGCGGCTTTTCACCACCCTCGCGCCCGCTTACGCGCCCGTCGTGGGCCAGGCCAATGGCAAGAACAACTACACGCCGCTGCTCTACAAAAAAGAGCGCTTTGAGCTTGTGGCCGAAGGCTGGGATTTGTACCACGAAAAGCTCGACCGCAGCAAAGGCCTGACCTGGGCCGTCCTCAAAAAACGAAACAGCGGCAAGCGCTTTGCCGCCTTTTCCACCCACTACTGGTGGCAGGGCACGCCCGAGAGTAACTACATCCGCACCGTCAATTCCGACATGCTGCTCAAACGCCTGGACGCCCTGCGCAGCCAGTACCGCTGCCCCGTCTTCGGCGGTGGCGACTTCAACTGCTGGGCTGACAGTGACCCGCTCGAAAAACTCTGGCAAAATGGCTACGCCGGCGCGCAGGATATCGCCGACACCGTGTCGCCCGAAAGCTCCCACCACGGCGATCCGCGCCGCGGTGACGACGGCAAATACCACGGCAGCCCCAAACCCGAGAAAAACGAAAAACGCTACTCCATCGACCACCTGATTATCCCGCCGGGGCAGGTCCACGTCCACCGCCTGCAAGTCGTCCTCGACCAGGATGCTCTCGACGCCTCCGATCACTCCCCGATCTTCATGGACATCATCCTCAAATAAGCACCTGCCGCCCACGTTTCTCCCGATAACTTCCTTGTCCGCCCAAATCGACTCATGACCGTGAAGGAAACGACTCACATGAAAAACGTCTCTTGGCTCCTTTTGGGGGCCGGCAATATCGCCAAAATCCGCGCTGGCGCAGCCTTGCGTGACGCCGCTGGTTCCGAGCTGGTCGCGATCTGCGACCGCGACCGCGACCGCGCTGAAGCCCTCGCCGCGCAGCTGCAACTGCCAGTGGCTATCTACAGCGATTACGACCAGGCTCTGGCCGAAAGCGGCGCCGAGGCGGTCTATGTGGCCACCCAGGCGCCCGCACATGTCCCGTGCTCGCTCAAAGCCATGGCTGCCGGCAAGCACTTCCTCTGTGAAAAACCCCTGGGCGTGGACGGCAAAGACGCCGCCGTGCTTTACCAGGCGGCCAAGAACTCGCCGCTGGTCTGTTCCTGCTCCGACTACCGGCGCTTGTCCGAGCACATCAAATTGCTCGAAAACCTCGTTCGCAGCGGCGAACTGGGCGAGCTGACCTTCGGCTGGATGAACTGGATCGCCAGCGCCCAGGCCTGCGGCAACACGCCTTTGTCCCGCGCCGCCGGCGGCAGCCCGCTGAAGACCCTGGCCTTTTACATCTTCGATATCGTCCACAATCTCTTCGGCATACCCGTCAGCGTGCAGGCGGCCGCCGCGCGCCATTTCAATCCGAGCAACGACACTGAAGACGTTTCCGCCGTCATCATGCGCTTCCCCAATGGGGCGCTTTTCTCGCTCAATGTCGTGATCACCCCGTGGGCCAGGAACGACCGCATCGAATTTCACGGCACCAACGGTTTGGTCATCATGAACCAATGGCCGCCGTCAGGCAACGGCCCCATCATCATCAACACCCAGGCGGGGGGGCAGCGCAGCGTCACCCCAGTGACCAATACCAACTGGCACCTGCCCATGGTTGAAGACTTCTGCCAGGCCGTACGCCAAAAGCGCGCGCCCGTCTGCACCATCCGCAGCGCCTACGTCACCGAACTCATCACTGATGCCGTCTTCCGCGCCATGGACTCCGGCAAAGAAGAAAAAGTACTCACGGAAGGACTGCTCTGATTATGGCTAAAACCAAAGTCCTCATGATCGGCGGCACCGGCATCATCAGCACGGACTGCTCCCTGCTGGCACTCCAGCAGCCCGATATCGATCTGTATCTGCTCAATCGCGGCAAGACCCCGAACTTCCTGCCGCCAGACACCAAGGCCATTCACGCCGACGTCAACCGCGAAGACGACCTGCGCCAGGCACTCGCCGGCCATGACTTCGACATTTGCTGCGACTTCTTCTCCTACGATCAGGCCGCCCTCGAAAGCAAACTCCGGGCGCTGCGCGGCCATTGTCGCCATTACATCTTCATATCCTCCATCATGGCCTACCGCGCATCAGAACACCTGCTCAAGACCGAGGCGAACACCCCCATCGGCAATGCCCGCTGGACCTACGGCTGGGAGAAAAGCTGCTGCGAAATGCGCCTGCGCCAGGAGTGCGCCGATACCGGCATGGCCTTCACCATCGTCCGCCCCGGCTACACCTACAACCGCGTCCGCTTTTTCAATCCCTGGAGCATCTCCCACTGGCGCAGCTGGACCCTCGCGGAGCGCTTGCTCAGCGGCAAGCCCTACATCCTGCACGACGACGGCATGCAGCTGTGCACCATCACCCACACCAGGGATTTCGCCAAGGCCTTCGTCGGGCTCTTCAACAACCCGGCCGCCGTCAACGAGGATTTCCACATTACGTCCACGACCTACCTGACCTGGAAGCGCGTCGCCGAAATCCAGGCCGAGCTCCTCGGCGTCAAGCCGGTCTTTCATTGCTTGCCGGCCGAAAAAATCTGTGCGGTCGTCAACTACGGCCCGGCCCAGAAGGTCGTCCATTGCTGCAGCCACGACATCTATGACAACTCCAAAATCCGCGCCGCCGTGCCGGCTTTTTCGTGCACGACGAGCTTCGAGGAGGGCATGGCCGAGTCCATCCGCTTCTATCGCGACAACCCCGCCTTCCAGGAGATCGACCCAGCCTGGGCCGGCTGGTTCGACACCCTCGCCAAGATGTAAGCGCAAGAACCCGGCATGACGCGGCCGGCCATGCTGGCCGGCGCCAGCCGGATTGGTCACATGCCAGACGCGAACCGGGTGATGAAATCGCGTTGTGCCCGCTCCGAGAGGGTAACGAAGCGCACGCTGAAGCCGCCGATCCGCACCATCAGCTGCTGGTATTTATCCGGGTGCGCCATTGCGTCTTGAAGCTCCGCGACACTGGCCCCGTTCACCTGCAGCTGCAAGCCGCCGCGCCGGAAATAGCTGCGGCAGAGCGCCTCGAATTTCGCGATGTTCTCGGGACTCTCCCAAGTCGCTGGCGCAATCCACAGGTCCAGCGCCTGCCCGCCCGAGAATAGCCCCTGATTCCATGCGCTCGCCGACAGTAGCAGCGACGTGTGGGGCGCGACGACGGGCGGCCGCGTTCCCGCATTCTTGGCCAGCGGCTCGCCGTTTTTGCGACCGTCAGCCGTCGCCGCCAGCCGCGACCCGCCCTCAATATGGCCCGCCAGCGTATGCAGGGACGGCACGCAGAAAAAGCCCGGGCTATTGTGCGCTGCGCAGATCGCGGCAATCCGTTCCGTCAGGGCCTTCACCAGCGCATCGACCTCAGTGTGGTTCTGACCGTACTTCGGCAGCGCGGTGATTTTCGCCAGCAGGTCCGGCGCGTCAGCGAAATTGCTCTGCAAAGCCGCCAGCAGGTCGCCCAAGGAGCTGTCATTCTGCTCAAAGACCAGCTTTTTCACGCTGAAGAGCGAGTCAGCCAGATTGATCATACCGAAGGTTTCGACAATCATCGTCCGGTAGCGCACGCCGCCGTCCAGGACGTCGCGCTTACGGCTCAGGCAGTCCGCGTATAGCGCCGACACGAAGGGATTCTGCAGTTTCGCCACGCGCACCTGCCGGTTCTGCTCCATGGCCACCACGGACTCCCGCACAAAAAATGCCAGGTAGCGGCACACCTGTTCAAATAGTTCGGCAAATGACGCGTAGGCTGTTTGCGGCGGCACGCCGCAGTCGAGCGGCAGCTTGCCGCTGAGGGGCTCGCCGTTGTTCAGGGCCATTTCGAGCGCGAGCGGCGTCACGATGACTGCCCCCCACATGTCCTGCCATTCGCGCGCGGAAATCATCAGCCCCATACAGGAATTCACTGCCCAGTCCGACAGCTCTGCCTCCGGTACCCCGCGCGTCCGCAGCGCGTTCAGGCAGGCCTCCTCACCGTAGAAGGTCGGCTGGCCGCAACGGAGCAATTCCGGCCGGCAGAGCCGCGCGAAATCCTCATGGGAAAGGCGTTCGGAAATCCGTACCGTCAGCAGCGGCGATGGCAGCTGCAGCTTCGCTGCCAGGTCAAGAATCCCCCACGACAGCTCGTTGAAGCCCTCTTCGCCGCCCAGATTGAGTGCCGTGGCGTCGTCAATGAAGCTCATATCGTTGAGCCGGCGGAAAAACGCCGCCAGCAGCGCGTCGGCCTCGACGCGGGCTGTTTTCTGCCAATAGGGCAGCAGGTACTGATCAAAGCGCCCCAGCGAATAGGACCACGGCACGTGTTCGGAGGCGACCTGGCCGATAAGCATGAACAGGATGCTCTGCAGCGCCTCCTGCAAGTCTGTTGCGGGTTCCCAGGGCACGCGGCAGTGATACCTGGCGGCGAAGTCTTTCATCGCCACCAGGGCTTCGCGGACGGCCTGGTCAAAATCGTCGTCGCCACCGGCCTGCCGGGCGTATTCCTTGAGCCCGCGAGCCAGGATGAAGCCATAATCCACCGTGCAGTGTCCCAGCCCGCCTTCGCTGAATTTCCAGCCAAAGCGCGAGGTCAGTTCGCCGGCCGCCGCCGGATATGGCTTCGCATGCGCCCAGCTATACGGATTGGCCTTCTTCGCTACCGCGATCCGCTCTTCCCAGGACGCCCGCTGCGTCTCAGCGGTAAATTCCAGGCCGAACTCACCGGCAAACGGGCTCGTGCCGGAATGCCCGATCGGCAGCTCCCGCAGTATGCCGGCAAAAATCTGCGCGCCACGCCGGATCGGCGACAGCTGCTGGTCAGCACAGGCCAACCGCTGTTCATGGAACAGACAGGAATACAACAGGTCATGCGCACGCTCGAACATTCAAGGCTCCTTTTTCCCGCAGATGCTCCAGTCTTAGCCGCCGGTGACGTAGATTACGCCTTGGCGTAAGAAGTATAATAATCTGCCTTACTCTGCGCCGGCTGCGAACACTACCACAAAAAAATCGGCGTTAATCTGCGACATCTGCGGATTAGTAAACTGCGGAACAACTAGCCCGGGGGCCCCGCCGGCTGGCGTCATTTCGGGCGTTCGCCGAAGCAGAACGAGTCCAGATTGAGACTGTTGCCGCAATTGACGAAGCGTATGAGCTGCTGTCCTTGCCGCAGATGGAACAGGAATGGCCGGCCTTTGGCATCCGCCACCGTAGTCCAGGCCCAGTTGTCCTGCCCCGAACTCCAGCCGCCGGTTTCCGGAAACTCCAGCTTGGTCAGGTCGGCATGCGGACAATATCCGTTGACCATAATCGCGCGCACGGCCGTCGGGCCTAACGAACAATGGCGGATATGCAACGGATACGCGCCATCGGCGGGGACCGTAACGGCGTATTCCAGCCAATGTCCGGTCTTGTCCCAGTTCAAAAATGCACGGCCATCAGCAGCCGTCTTGGCGTCGGTCACCGTGACCCGCCCGCCACCCTGGGCCGCAAAATCCTCTGCTTGGATCAGTATGGACACCCCGGCTGGCGCCGCCGGCAAAGACGGCAGTTCCCGCACCGGCAGCGGCAGCAGCCCGGCTGCGACCCGCTGTTCTGCCTCGCGCATGGCGAGAACGCTGTCGCCGCCCCAGGTCAGTTCATACTCCTGGCCGGCTGACGCCTTCCACGTCAGCGCGCCGTCCGCGCCGCGCGTAAATGCCACCGGCGACACCCGGGCGCCGCGCCGGTCCAGGGCGTGCAGCGACAGCCCGGCTGCCGGCACCTGCGCCAGGCTCAAAGCCACGTCAGTCGTCCGGTCCGTGCTGACCACCAGCGTCTGCTCTGACGCCGCCAGCACCGCCAGCGTCGTCGGCTCGCCAGCACTTGCGGCGTAGCCCGGGCCGGCAACCCGTCGGCCATGAATCAGCAGGAGCCGGAAAGACGCCCCTGTTCCGCCAGCGACTGCGGCCTGCCCATCCGTTTCCAGCAGCGCCGGCCCGCCCTGGCCATCGGCGCCGGCCTGCACGGCCTTTCCGGGTACATCGTTATGCAGCCACACATAGGCTTCTTCCGCCCCGACCTCGATCCTGGCGGCCTGTGCTTCCGGACTGCACGCCATAGCCAGGCAGCGGGTATTGCGGGTCTCGGTGGCTGGGAACGGCTGCACGATCGTCACCACGTCTGAGCGTCCCTGCCACGACTGCTGGAAGATCGCGGTCGGCACCGCCGACATCGGTATGCCCTTTTGCCGGTTTCGCTTGACGTTGGCCGACCAGCCCTGTACAGGCGGCTCCATCTTGCCCGTCACGATCGCCACCGCCAGTCCGTCCTGCGGGCGGGCAGCCAGGCGCAAACCGGCCCTGTCCTTATTCGTGGCCAGAATCGCCACCCCGCCGTCACTGTCGACAACGGCCGTCTCCGCGTCAATGTGATACAGGACTTCCGCCGTATGCGGCTCCTGATCGCTCGCAAATAGCGTGTCATGCACGACCCAGAGCCCGGGCTTGATGAACAGCACGGCGCGGCGGTGCTGCACGGTGTCCAAGAACCGGGTCGCACTGGTCGCCGGATTCTGGCTGTCGACATACTCGCGCCAGCGGCCTTTCCACCAGCCTTGGCAATAATCGACGCCAGGCGACGAATGCCACAGCGTGTCGCTGCCCGCCGGCCGCTTGCCCACCCAGGGCAGGGGCCAGACCCTGGCGTTCGTGGTATCCTCACCGAACTGGTCCATGCCGTCAACCAGCACCGCGTTGTGTGCCCGCGTCAGCAGCTGGTAGGCCCGCCAGCGCGATTTGTCGTACATGGTCACCCCGCCATCCACCAGCAGCTGCTGCCCGTAAGCAGCCAGCGCCAGAGTCAGCTTGTCCTGGTGAATATGTGCCCGGCCCAGCAGCCCGGCGTCCATGTGCAGGACATTGGCCTGGGGATGCCAGCCGGAGCGCATGACATAATGCCCGACCCACTCCTGCCCGAACGAATCGGTCGCCGGCGGCTCGCCGGCCTGGCCGTCCGTGGCCGCGTACAGGAATTCGGGGCGTTTGAACAGGCGATAGCCGTCCATGAGCCGACGCTTGACATTGCCGTTGCCAGCGTCATTCAGCGCAAAGGCCACCGCTCCCGGCATGACATTGGCCATCAGATAGACATACATCTTCTCCAGGCGTGACGCATAATCCGCTGGCAGTTCGTGTTCCATGCCGTTGAGTACAGCCGCATCGTACAAGTCGGTAAACTCCTGCAGCGTCCAGTTGCTGTAGCCCAGGGCCAGCTCGTACTGCAGGCCGTCCGGATATACCTCCTCCTGCAACTGCCGGTATAGGCTGTCGATGCCGTACTGCCGCCAGGCTGCGGCCTCCGTGAACTCCGGATACAGCAGGCCGGTGACGTACACGCCCCAGGCCTCCGCCGTCAACCAGTTGCCGGTCGATGGCCAGCGCAGCAGATGCCGGACTTGCTCCACCTGCGATTTCAAGATGTTGATGATGATGTCATCCGTGAACGCCTTCGCCTCAAGACAATGCGCCAGGGCATTGGGCCAGCTCGCATGCAGGCGGATGCCCGTGTTGAGCGTCTCCCAGGCATGATGATAGGGACTGTTCCCGGACCGCAGCAACAGCACCGGATTGTCTTCGATCCAGCCATTCATCTGCTCGGCCAGCTCGGCCGCGTATTTTTCCTCCCCGGTCTCCCACCAGGCCTTGGTCAAATACTGGAAGTGAAAATGCCGGTTGAGCTGGGCGTTCCATTCAACCGTACGCGACTCGCCGTCGCTCATGGCGTTGCATGACCAGTCAATCCGCTTGCCAAAGGCATAGGGATGATCACGAAAACTGCCAATCGTAAAGGTCCGGCTGAGAATCTCGTCGGCACGAACAGTATTCGGCGCCGCGGACATGACTTTGACGACCAGCCGGCCGCAGGCAGGCGCCGGGACGTGTACCCAGAATGCCACGGTGCCATAGCCGGACCAATCCGCTGGATAACGCCGGCAGACGGCGTCCGGATACAGGTCCGGAAACCACCATTTGCCGGTGGCCGTGCCGTCCCGGGTCAACTCGCGGTCTTGAAACACCTGATTCCAGCCAGTCTCAATGGCGTTGAAATCACCCATCAGGCGCGGCCCGGCCGGGCCATCCAGCGCCACGTCGTCAAGATGCAACGCCGTGCCGGCGGGCAGATTCACTGGCGCGTCCCAGCTCAGCTGGAATCCACTGACCGCTCCCCAGCCCAGCGGCCGGCCCACGGTCTGAAAATCCTCCAGGCGGAGCTCCACGCGCTTCCAGCCAGTCCAGTCCAGAGTGACTGTCGCCTGATAACGCCCGCCCTCGCCGGGAACGGCCCGGAGCGTCTGCGGTGGCAGGCCGCGACCAGGGCGATCACGCGGATCAACCAGCCAGCGCGGCTCGCGACGCGTCCGAATATGCTCGCTCAAGACATGCCGCGCCGACGCATAGTCGCCGGCCGCCAACGCCGCCTTGACCCCGGACAGCTCCGGACGGCCAAGGTTCAACAGCGCAAAAAATTCCTCATCCTGCAAACGCGGCCCGCGGACATTGGCAATGCCGGCGTCCTTGACCAGCCGGAGATTGCTGATGGTGATGACGTTGTCCGCATCGGGCGGATTTTTCCCGCTCCAGTCGCGGTGGAATTCCATGTAGTCAATCTGGTCCAGTCCGCGCGGCGACCGCACCCGGTGCATCTCCGCCAACGGCAACACCAGCTCGTGCGTGCCGGAGAAACGCGCCGGCAACGTAAACAAAAAGTAGTCCGGTCCGGGCAAATCCTGGTTGTGAGAATAGATGATGAGCGAATAGTGCCCGGCCAGGGGCTGCCGACAGGACACGGTCAGTGCCAACGCCTGGTAGGCACTCCAGTCCGTCGGCAGGCGCCGCAGCGCCACTCGCGGCTGGTCGCGAAAAACATGCACAAGCTGCCCCCGGTCATCTATCGTCTGCAAGGCCCCGGCCGGCGTAATCCTCGCCGATCGCAAATCGAAAAGCAGCTCACCATCACCCGCGTCCGCCTGCCCCGCCTGCGGCGTCTGCCCCACCGCTGCCAGCCCCGCCAGCCAAGTTACTGCCATCATGACAACGAACGCCTTTCTCTTGCCTATCATGCGATCACGTCTCCTGTCAGGCTTGTACCTTGCCATCAATCCGCAGCTTGCGTCACAGGTACCTATTTCGGGGGTAGAGCGGATAGCTCCGCCGATAACGCATCGGCGTCATCGGTCACCCATTAAAAATGGCGGCCAAACATACCGCCGATGTCAATCCCAGGTAAGCACGTGAGTTCCATTGCCCCTTTTGCCCCAGTCAGCTTCGCCGACAGGGGCAAAAGGGGCCGAGGAACACGAACATGGTCGCCGTTGTACCCAGGGCGGCGCACGCTTTCAGCGTGCTTGCCCTGGGCTGGTATGTTTCGCGCTTTCAGCGCTTCTGCCGCTTCGCGGCCAGGGAAACGGGCACGTTTGACTTAGCCAGAAGCTCTATGGCTCAATTAACAATGGGTGACCGATAACGCATCGGCGTCATCGGCGGAGCTATGCAGAACTATATCATTGGGCGGCTCTTATTTGTTTGTCGCCGTGGGAAAGAGCTTTGCCTCAATGTTGATAAAGGCATTCACCAGTTCGTCGTGCATATTGGCATATGGCAGACGCCCCTGCATGAATGGTACCCTGGTTGCGGCGTAGCCACCGCTGCGGGTTGACTTTTTCGCCTCTTCGAGTGACTGCCGATCCGGCGCATAGCCGTAGGCGCCGTTACTTAGACTCATCACCATGGGCATCGGCGCACGCGACTTGGACACCGTCTCATTCTTGATGGCCTGCATGATTTCAAATGGCGCGCCCAAAAACGCCAGGGGCCCCAGACGGATACCTTGGACCTCCGCCGTGACGCTCAGCTTCTCGTCCGATTCCAGCAGCGCCATCATTTTTTTGACGCCGAGGTAATTCACGGTCGCCATCCGCACCTCGTACGCATCGTCGTTGGCTAGGGGCGTGTGCAGCACTTTTTCAAATTCTTCCTGCAATTCTTTCAGGTGTTCCATTGTATAGTCCGAGCGGGTAGAGAATTCAACGGGTTGCGAGATGGTCGCCAAGTCTTTGATTTCCAGGGGTGTGGCGGCGGCTAATCCCTTGCGGATCGCGTTGGCAAAGCGGGCAGCGAACACGTCCAGGGCCAGCAGCGATTCATTTTCCCCCTTATGGACGCAGCCGCTATTGACATCGCCCTGGGCGCCCTGCAGAAAGACGCCGATAGAGCCGGGGCATTCGCGCATCAGGTTATGGATGGCGATGGCGGGGTAATCGCCGTGGATGAAGTGATTTTGCTGGCAGCAGACGACAGGGTGACAGCCGAAATAGGCCATAAAGCCCTTCAGTTCGCCTTGCTTGTTGTCAAAACGGATGACCCGGCATTCGGTATCGGTCAATTCCGGCTTGGCGGGTTCCCAGTCCTCCTTGAGCACATCGGCCAGCGGTGGAGCGTCACGGTCATAGACCCGATTCAAGCCGATATGCCGGCAAGGCACCAGCGCCGCAGAGACGGTCATCTCCTCCAGATTCTGAACGGCGAGAATGGCCGCCTCGGCAATTTTATAGGGAAGAAGTTCCATATAGGGCGGGTCAGGCGTACCCCAGCCACGATCGCTGAATACCGTCGATGGGCCGGAATGAGTGTGGCTCGTGGCAATCAAGATGTCCTGTTTCGTCAGGCCGGGGACCTTCGCGATGATGATGTCACGAATCTTTGCGCAGGTTTCCGCCTGCAAAGTACACAAATCGCAACCGACGATGACGGCCATTTTACCGTCCAGCGCAAAGGCGGCGGCGCGGGCCTCGAGATAATCGCGCACGGCGACAGAGTGGCGGTTCAGGTAAGGGCCAAAGCCATAGAGACCGACGCCAACCCGGGGGGTGATGTCATATTTCGCAAAACCAGCCTTCAACATTCGCACAGCTCCTTTCGGTTATCTGAGATTTTCCGGATGGCACTGGCGAGAGCATCGGCGTTGGCGAGATGATTCATATGCCAGTGCATCAGAACAAGCATCCGTTCAGAGAGACGTTCTGTGATCGGGCAGCCGCTGTTACGATAGTCCTCCTCGCGCAGATTGAACAGCAGGTGTTTGTAAACCGGCCCGTAGGTCCCATTGACGCCCAGGACGCCTTCTGACCGTATTGCCTGGGCGATGCGGGTTCTGGGGATGCCGTCCCATTCAGGGCCATCAAAGATCAGTCCGTAGGCATAATAACCCTGTGGCGAGGCCATGCGTCCAGGAGCCTGAGTGCGGAAGCCGGCAATGTCCCGGGTGAGCTCACGCAAGCGGTCGGTAAAGGCGTTGTAGCGATCGATGATTGCCGGCAGCCCGTCGAGTTGATCAAGCAGTATCTGCGCGGAGAAGGCGAGCCCGCGATAATTGTGGCAGAGTAGCTCGGGCGGTGGCGGGGTGCCGGCTTGGCCCTGCTGGTCATAGCGGGAATAGCCGATGTGCTTCGTCCGATAAAGCAGCTCGGCGAGTTTGTCATCGTTGGTCAGGCAGATGCCGCTTTCGCCGCCGCTGAGGGTCTTGCTTTGCTGAAAACTGAAGGAGCCGACGTCGCCCCAGGAACCGACGCCGCGATCACGCCACTTGCCACCCTGCATGTGAGCGCAATCCTCAATGACGGCAAGGTGATGCTTTTGCGCAATAGCGATGATTTGATCAAGGTCGGCCATGCCGCCATACAGATGAACGGGAATTACCGCTTTGGTCCGCGGGGTGATCTGCGCCTCAAAGGCAGCGGGGTCGAGGGCGGCCGTCATCGGATCAATATCGGCAAAAACCACTTTGGCGCCGACGTATTTCACGGCGGCAGCCGTGGCGATCCAGGTCAATCCTGGCACGATCACTTCGTCGCCCGGGCCGACGCCGAGGACCGTGAGGGCGCATTCCAGTGTCACGGTGCCATTGGTCATGAATATCCCATGTTTGGCACCGTGGTACGCCGCGAAAGCCTGCTCAAATTCCTGCTCCTTGGCGCTGTTGAATGACCATTCCCGGGACAGATAGAGTTGCTTGATCTTTTCGGCTGTCGCCTCGCATACCGGGGGCCACTTGGTTTCGATGAATTGTCCCGCAGCGATGGGCGTGCCGCCATTAATTGCCAGTTGCTTCATTGTCGTTTATCCTTCCTTTAGCTGTGCAATGACGTTGGCGATGTCAGTTTCAGTATGGGGTCTTCGCAACTCATATACGGCATTCTGACGGAGTGGCCGCTACGCCCGGCAGTGATCACCGATTTTCATATCGCTAATTACCCCTAATGTTTTTCACTAGCCTTGTTCAACGCCTGTAACCGAGGCTTTTTAGCGCCATCATAAGTAGGGTTTTGAAAATCTATAGGGGTGTTTCCGGAATATGAAAACGATGCTTATTGGAACTGGTAGACATGCACGTCATAGGGTTTGAAGTCATCGGTGAGGAGGCCGTCTTGAACAGGGGCGCTTCGGTTTTCGAACAGGACCTTGGCAGTGGCTTTACCGGCCAGGCGGGCGTCCAGCCGGAAGCTGGCCCGGATGGGTTCGCGGGCGGAGCTGGCAACGAAGAGATAGGCGTTGCCCCGGTGGAATTTCAGGAGGGCGCTGATAGCGGGATGGCCCAGGCTGTCGGTGGCCGGGCCGCTGCCGATGGTCGGCGGTTCCAGCTGGGGCGGCGTCGGTTCGGTGAACACCTCGCTCAGCTGGCTCAGCTGGGTGGCGACGGTGGCCATGTTGTTCCAGGTTTCCGGGGTGTCGGCCATGCCATGGTTCTTATCGAAGCCGCCGTAGGTGTACCAGGTGATGCCATGGGCGCCGTGAATGACGGCGAGGAAGCTCATGGCCCGCAACTCCGCAAAGGTCGGGAAGCGTTTCCAGCTGGACCAGCCCTGGAAGTATTGGATAATGGCCCAGATGGATTTCACCGGGTTGCCAGCGGACGCGAGGTTGGCGTGGACCAGTTGCATATCGCTGATGACCTTCGCCGGGCCGTCGGAATCAGCGTCGTGGATGGGGTAGATTTCGGGTAGGAAGGCATCGGTGGCGTGCACGTAGGGCAGGTAGTTCGGGGTGCCGGGCGTGCCGACCCCGTCGGCCTGCACGGTTAGGTGGCTCGGGTCGAGGTCGCGGATGGCCTGGTGCAGTTCGGTCAGGTCCTCCGGCGAGACGTGGCCGCTGGTGTCGTCGGCCAGATACCAGGCCAGGATAGCGGGATGCTTGTACTCGCGGGCGACCGTACGCAGATAGTTGCCGACCTGGGTGGAATTGGCGCCCGCATCCGACGCGACCCAGACCTTGAAGCCGTGCTTGACAGCTGCATCCAGAAATTCCTGGAAGTTCGCGTTGCGGGTGGAACTATAGGTATGAGCGAAATTGAATCCGGCCTTCTTGAGGTCGGCGAAGGCCTGGTCGAGGCTGTTGTTGTTGCACTCACGCTTGCAGACGGCATAGGCTCCGATGGGGAAGAACGGCTTGCCGTCGACCAGCACAAAGCCGTCGTCACGGAGGCTGACGATGTTTTGGGTCGGTGGTTCGTCAATAAGGACATGGCGTTCGGCTTGGACGCGATTGCCGGCCAAGTCGGCGGCGATGATCTGGAATGTGTGGAGATTGGGTTCAAGAGACTTCTGCGGCGTGCCGCGCGGACCAGTCATGGCGACGTTCCGGATGTCCAAGTAATCATCGCCGCCTAGGTTGGGGTAGTCAAAGCCGAAACGGACCACGGCGCTGGCGGCGCCGGCTGGGGCGGTCATGCTCTGCTGGATGGTGGACCACTCGCCGGGCTGGCCAGAATGCAGGACCGGCAGGGGCGGTTCCAGGCTGGCACCCGCGGCATCCTGCCAGATGATTTTGCCAATGGCGAGGGCGCCGGATGCGCTACGCTTCAGAAGGCGGCGGCAGTCGCAGCGCAAGGTGTAGCTTTCGCCGGCGACGACCGGGCAAGACGGGCTGGTCAGGGAGAAGGCCGTGTCCTCGACAATTTTTTTACGGCTGACGCGGAGCGCGTCGGGGACGTCGGGCGGGGCCGTGAAGGTCAGGGCGTTGCGGTAGTTGGAGCGGGTCCAGTAGCGGACATGCATCTCAAAACCGGGCGGCTCCAGCGCCGCCGGTGGAGTGAAAGTGATGACGTCGCCGCTGCGCTGGCAATGGGGCATGATGTCATTGCCGTGATGGAACAGGCGAAGATTTTTCCAGTCGACACCAGTGTCGTCAACAAGGCGAAACGCGATGGGCGCAGTGGGGTCGGTAGTCAGGGACGGGGTGAGGCGGAGGATGGCCGGTGGGGTGAGATCCTGCCCCGACCAGTTCTGGTCCGTTACGCTGCCCAGGGTGACGGATTTCAGGACGGGTGACTGGCCGTTTGCCGTCTTGAGGGTGGCGCGGTAGCGCGCCCAGCGGGCGGCCGGGGGCCAGTCCGGCAGTCTGGCACCAGGCTGCTTGGCGGCGGGGGCGGGGGTGGACCAGTCGGACCAACGGCCCGGCGAGCCGCCGTCGTCCGGAGCGCTGGCGACCTCGAGGGTGACGGCGGCGCCGGCGGGGATGTCGGCATCCCAGGCCAGGGGGCCAGTGAGCGGCAGGGGGAACGGCTTGGACACCACGTATCCCTCGGGATGATACGGGCTGTTGGGCGGCTGCGAGAGGAAGGTGACGCCAGTCAAGGCAAAGTAGCAACCGGCGACAATATTGGGGCTGTCGGCGCCAATGCGGATGACGGCAAAGGCGGCTTTTGCCGGAATGGTGCCGGTGATGGCGGTGGCAGTGGGCCGGTCCGGGGCGTTCCTGAAGGCATAGGGCATCTCCGCCAGAATCTGCTGGTCCTGGTCTCGCCATTGGATACGGTTGTGGTAGGATACGTTATGGCCGCGGGCCCGGCTCATGTCCGTGTCACCCCGGGCGGTGATGATGTACGTGAAGGCGGCTCCGCCAGTGACCGCAAACGGCTCGGAGGTCAATTCAAACGCGGTGTCGGTCGGCGTGGGGGCATCCTTGGTGATGATCAAGGCCTTGACGCCGTCCAGCTCGCCATAGGTGAAGGTCAGCAGATTCTCAAAGTTGGTGAAGGGCAGCCACTTTCCGGAAGCGCCGCTGAAGTCGTCGGCAAACAGGGTCTGGCTGACGCGGCTAACCGTGACCTTGCCGTCCAGACAATCCACCTGGCGACACTCCACCAAGGCGCTGGTCGGCGACGAAGCGGCGTTCAGGAACGCAGCACCTGCACACAGCTGACCGATGACGGCGAGGCGAAACACGTGTTTGCTGATCATGAGTGGACCCTCCAGTTGGATTCAATCCCGAAACCATGGGTTGTGAGGGAAGAGAGTTGAAGAGGGCGAGAATCTGGCCGCGTGCGCCGCGGATTGCCCCGCGCCGTTTGCCGACCTTTGCCGCGCCGTTTGTGGCGCGGATGCAGTTAGATCCAATGGGTGAAAGCGTATAGAATTTCGGGACCAGACAGTGACATGAACAATCGTTATTGGTTAGCTGTCATTTACCTGTTCTCAATTGGTCAAAGATGCACTTGCTGCCGGGGAGATGCGGCTGGAATGACTCGTAGGCTTCGGCGTATGGGGTACGCGCCTTCAGGCCATGGCACAACGACTCGATGCGGTCCTGCCGGGCCATTCCAGGGCCGTTCTGGCATTCGTATTTGGAGACCAGAGCAAACTTCTTGTTCATAGCTGCTTCGTCCATGGGAAAATAGTGTGTGGGGACGAAGCCGATGGAGTTGCTGGCATAGGCATAGAAATAGACTTCCGTCGCCACCTTTGTCATCTGGCCGCAAATGACGCCAGAAAAGAAGCGCAGGGCATTCAGGGCGATGGTGCCGCAGACCACATGATCCACATGACGGTCAATAGGCCACTGAGTGAAGATGGCCCGGGGCGGTTCGGCGATGAACATGTCCGTCAGCTCTTGGCAAGCCTGCTTGGACGCACAGGCTTCGCCGTCGATTTCATGCAGCCATACGGGTTTCAAGCCCATGGCAGCGCACACGGCCTCTTCCTCTTTCTCGCGGATGGCGGCACATTCTGCCATGGGTACGTGTTTGCTGTTTAGTCCGCGCTCACCGTGAGTCACGTCCACGACATGCACTGCAAAACGTTCGTCCGCGCTGAGGTGCATACACAAACCCATGCAAGAAATCAAATCATCGGGATGGGCATTCACGAAATAGATATGTTCTTTCATCCTGCTGTCCTCCAGGCTGTTACAATATATTCAATCACCACTCCAGGGAAAACACTCGACTACTATATGACCTTATAGGCCCTCTGATAACGCAGGCATACGACTTTCATGACCACAATCACATGAAACTGACGATTGATGAATTGCCTTCAATGGCATTAAGCAAACAGTCGCTCAGTTTCTACGCATAATGGCCAATGTTGTTCACAAAAACGGGAAGATGCACTTTTTCCTCCTTTTGAAGTTTTTTAGAACAAGCAAACGTATAGCCACAAGAAGACCAAGCGTCGCCAGGCGGCCATCACCGGCGGCAGGAATACGGTCAAATTATCTGGCAACTGACAGCGCGGTAAATTTTGCCAAACTCCAAGCACCCTGCCGTGGCGCGCCGCCCTGGGTCATGCGTCTTCCATGGCCGTGTTCATCGGCCTCGTCGGCCCCAGTCGGCGAAGTTGACCGGAACCGAAGAGGCAATTGAACGTACATGCCTGGTGCGCACCCCCAAGCTAGCATCGTTCGGGCTGAGCGCTCAGGGCAAATCGACACAGGCGTAGCTGCGTGGCGCCAGCTTTCCGCTCAGTCCGCGGAAGGACCATGCCTGCTCGTCGCTGCTGTAGTTGGCCAGAACGAGCGCCTTGCGGCCATCGGGGGCTTGCCAGCAGGAGTGGAGGACGGCGGGCTGCTCCTTGGTGAAGACCCGGCATTGAGCCTCCTTGGTGAAGATCATGCGGGCCATGAAGGACACGCTGCGTTTGTCGCAGGTAAAGCCGTCAGGCGAGAGCATCTGACCGTCAAAAAGGAAGGCGCGTTGCGCGTGGTAGAAGCGCGCGGTGTCGAGGATGAAGCGGTAGATCTCGGCGAATTCCGGGTCGGTCTGGACGGCCGGGCGGATGTGGCAGATCATGGGCTGGGCGCCCCAGACGACGGTGCGGGCGAGCTCGATGAAGAACTGGTCCGGGTAGAGTTTGTGCCACGGCTGTTCGTGCTGCCAGCGGTCGGCGTCAGGCCACTTGGGGTCCCACGGCGGAATGCCGTCGGGATGGGCGTAATTGCCGAAGAACGCGTACTTGCCGTGGTAGACAGCGGTGAAGAGCGGCAGGGTGTCGCGGGAAATGCCAAGGTGCTCGCTGGAGGTGGAGTTGCAGATGATGGAGCCGTCGAAGAGGTCCATGTAGGCCTCGTGCGCGGTTTCCGTGGTCAGTGGGTAGTCCGGGTACTCGCGACGGAGCCGTTCCAGCAGGCTCCGGAAGCCCTGGATGGCGTAGTTGCCGCCGCCCTTGGCGTGCTGATGGGCGGGGTTGTAGCAGGGCGTGTAGCTGGCGCAGCCGATCATGTCAAGGTACTGGCCATTGAGGCCGCTGGCATGAAGCTCGCCCAACAACGCGCTGATGCGGTCGTGGAAAGCCGGTGCCTCGCCGCACATGAAGGCCAGGCGGTGCTGGTTGTACTTGTTGAAGGCCACGGCCTGCTCCGTGCCGTCGCGCTTGACGACCACGCCATCACGGCCGCCTTGCTCGAAATCGACGCCGTCGAGATCCCAGCAGACGCCGTTGACATAAACCTGGCTGTAAATGCCTTGGTCGCGCAGGCGCTTGATGGCAGTGCGGAAGGGCCCGACGCCTTCGCGCGGCGGCCAGAAATTGGGGTAGTCGGTGTCGTAGGGGTTGTTGTGCCACCAGTACCAGTCAAGGGCTACCGGCACGCCGGCGTCCTGCTGGAGTTTCTCGACCGTGGGCACGACGTCCTTGATCAGCCCGCGGTTCCATACCCACATGGCGATGTCCCGCATGGGATTCGCCGTCGGCCGGGACGCCCACCATGACTGCGCACAGGCCCAGGGCTTGTAGATTTGCGCGGCGTCATACCAGCCGCCCGTAAAATACGCCACGCTGGATGGATAGGGCACGGTACAGCCCGCCGCCGCCTTGGCGCCAGCACCGACCATGAAAATGCCGTTGTAGGTTACGGACCAGCCATCAGGAGCAACCGCGAATTCGCCGGCCTTGTTATACCAGGCGGGATCGCGGTGGTCCATGTAGACGCAGGGGCCAGCCGTGTTCAACAGTGCGTTGAACTGCATGGAGCGGAAGCCCTCCCGGCGGGTCGTGCCGGCAGCTGGCAGCGTGTCGTCATGGAGCTCTACGCCCATGTCCCAGCTGCCGAGCACAATGCGCGAACTGCCGTCAAAGGGCGCGCGGATAAGGGGAAAGTGGACTTCCTCGAAGAATTCGTCGCCGGCGTAGCCGTCGCATGCCCAGCGGCCTTCGAAGCGGCCGTCGGCGCACTGTGTCCACGTCGCGGTGGCGCGGAAGGCCTCGCCCAGGACAGGATGGCCCTGCCAGACAATCGTCGCGCTCTTGCCATCGGCGCTGATGTCCTGGCTGCGGCGCAGCATGTCCGCCGAGCTATAGCGTTGGGGCCCGGCCGCGCCGCCGGCCTTGCCGATGACAACGCGCCAGCCTTCGTCGGCGTCGCGGAGGAATTCGACGAGGGTGGCGGGCGTCCGCCGTCGCAGCCACTGCAGGGCGACTTGCACCGGCGATGGTTTTTCGCCGCTGAAATGCTTGAGGGCGTCCAGCGCCGCGAAGAGCGTCTCGCAGGCCTGGCGGTAGTCCACCTGCGCAATTTCCACCAGGAGGCGGGTGCCGCGGTCGAGGAGTTTCTTGTTGGTGCAATCGACCCAGCTCATCCAGTTGCCGGTGACGCGCCCCATGAGAGCCATGGTGCCCGTCGATATGGTATTGAGCACGAGCTTGAGGGCGAGGTGCTTCATCAGCCCCAGAGCGCCGCTGGCGTCGGCCGCGTTGATGACGACGGCATCGGGAAAGTCGCTTTGCGGGGTCAGCGCCAGCACGGCATGGCGTTGGAAGCGCGGGCGGAGCGCGGCATAAGCCTGGCGCAGCGGTGCGTCATCCGCAAGTATGACCATCACGGCGGCATCGGCGGCTTGATCGCAGCGTTCGTCGAGCTCTTCGGCGCCAATGGGGAACTGCAGGAGATCGGTGGCGCTGAGCGCGGGCGGGTTGTTGCGAATCTTGTCCGCAGTGCCCATGGCGTCGTAGTCGGCCACGCTCCAGTTGAGGCAGCGCAGCGGTCGGTGCATGCTGCGCGACCAGGCATCAGCAGTGTCACAGAGGGGATTCTTGACGAAGGCCCATGGCGCCGGCGCGCTCTTGTTGTCTCGCCGGCGGAAAGGCGGCAGCATGAAAGTCGGTGAGCGCTCGGTGGTATCGGTGAAGATGTCGAGCATGAAGTCATTGGCGAAGTAGGTGACTTTGCCCTTTTGGCGATAGACGTCGGCCTCGAAGGTCATGTAGTCGGCGATGGCCTGGGCATTGTCGTCGCGTTCCAGTGAGTCGAGCAACGCCGCGAAGTCTGTTGCATAGTCGCGCTGGGGTCGGCCAAGGAGCCGGTGCATGACGCTTTCCAGGGCGGCGCCGGCCACGAGCTGCTCGGCGGTGGTCGCCTGCATGCGCGTCGAACCCGCCAAGGCCATCGGGCCGCAATAGAGATCAAGCACGCAGACACGCGGATCACGAATCGCCCGTCGCGAACGCTCCAGACGCTCTGCCAAGAGCTCGGCCGGGTTATTGAACAGCAGGAAGACCGCCGCACCGCGCGCAAGCGCTTCGTCCACTGTGCCCAGGACTGACGAGGTCTCGCCGCCCTCGGTGATGGCCACCAGCATGTCCCGGGAGCACATCTGTGCATCTTGGACTTGCCGGTGGCCAAAGGCCGCGTAGTCCTCAAAGAATTCCACTGAGCGCACCAGCGCGTAGTCGCCGCCGGTCATGATGCTCTCGACCTGATTGGCATACGGCGCCGCCGCTGCGTCCTTGGCGCAGCAGTCGCGCCACATGCCCTCCAGCAGAATGCTCAGGCGGCCCGTTGCGCCACAGCCGGAAAAGATGATGCGGCCGCCCCCCCGGATGGTCTTTTCGCCGCAGTCGACCAGCTGCGCGTAGGGCGCTGCCGCCAGCACCTGCCGGGCCATCGCCAGCACTTCGCGGTCCACCCGCTGCAGCGTGCGCACGCCTGCCAGTGGCGAGCGCAGAAAGTCGTCCGCCATGCTGCGCGTCAGCGGATTGGATTGCTCCGTCGGCAGAAAGCCCAGGTGAAACTGGCTCTCGTCATTGATGAACTGATCGGCCTGCCTGCGTATCTTTTCGTCCATGAAAGCAACTCCCCGACAGTGTATTGAGCATGGAATAGCGCCAAATGGCGTGCATTTTTGTCCATAACGACAAAACCTCGGTGAATCTAGCTCGCGACGCCCAAAAAACAACAGGCGCATGGACCGCCCCCAAGGTGTTTGGTAATCGTTCCGTGGGGTGGCCGCTCGCGGCCGCCAGGACCAATAACCAAGGTGTTTGGAAATCGTTCCGTGGGGTGGCCGCTCGCGGCCGCCCACCAGACGGCGAGACTGCTTGGCCCTGTCATCGTCGCTGAAGGCAAGTATAGTAGCTGGTCATTTTTGCGAAATTTTGGCCTCGTCATTGACTGTCGATTAGCGTTGGCTTGAGTGTCTTTCCGGCGCAGTCTGGCCCATGCCAGGGGCGGGGCTTCTTGGCTTTGAGCAAAAACAGGAATTCGTGACGTGGGATTTTACAGTGACGTAACCCGGTGCGGCGCAGCGATGGCGGTCTTTCTCAGGGCCTCTTTGTGGGCGGGGATGCTGCTGTTGTGCAACTGCGCGGGAGCCAACGATAGACTGCAAACAGCGAAAGCGGGGAATGGTATGGAATCACAACACTGTGAAGATTTTAGCTTGTCATGCCGGTTGCGCCGCGATGTCCCGGCCGGCGAATTGATCGTTCTTCCCGGGGTCTGCGTGCTCCTTCTCCGACAGGCTGGTGATGACGCCGCGCTGCGAGCCTGGGATAGCCAGCAGAATTATCACCGCTACGCCTTTGCCGATGGCCGGTGTCCGGTTCTGGAGGCCGTCTTGACCGTACATAGCGCCAATCGTCCGGAGTGGTGCGAAATCCGCGTAGGATTTCCCCTGCGTTGCCTGCAGGGTCAGGGGCAAGACCAGGATGAACTCGCGGTGCTTGTCGACTTCAGCGGCGCGGCTTTGCGACTGTACATAGATGGCCGGCTGATGGACGAGAATTTCCCCTACGGCTATCCGCCCAGGCCGACTGCTGGAGCGATGCGGGTGGCGGCGGGCGTCACGGCACCGGCTCTGTCCTGCCCGGGCCAGCGTCCGCCGGCAGCGGCGCCACGGACGGGGCTGCGGGCGCAGTATTTCACGCCAGAGGGGCATAACAGCTGGGTTGGCGACGTCGTGACCTTTTATCATGCCGGCGTCTTTCACATTTACTACCTGCTTGACCGCCGCCATCACGCCAGCAAATTCCGCTGCGGCGGTCACTATTTCGCCCATCTTTCTTCCAGTGATCTGCGGCATTGGACGGGGCACCCCGCAGCGATCGGCATTGATGAGCAGTGGGAGACCATCGGCACCGGCACGCCATTTCTCTGGGACGGCCGCGTCTGTTTTTCCTACGGCATGCACTCATCGCGCATGGACGCATCCGCGCGCGAGTCTCTCCGGGTCCAGCGTGAGTACCTGGCCGCCCATGGCCGCAGCGGCGTCTTTACCCGCGAGGAGCTGCCCGGCGTGCCTGCAGGCACGCTCTATGCTGTCAGCGACGACGGCATCAGCTTCCGCAAAAGCGGTGAAGTCATTCATCCCTGCGAAAATCCGAGCATCTACGCCTTGCCGGACGGCCAGCTGCTGCTCTTCGCTGGCTACGGATTGGAGGGCACCTGGCTGTCTGACCGCATTGGCGCCTGGCGTTGCGTCAATCCGTCCTTTCCGCCAAGCGGCGGCGGCGCCCCCATGCGCAACAGCACGGAATGCCAGTGTTATTTTGCCTGGCGTGGCCGCGACTACGTCCTCGGGGGCTTTTCGGGCTTCTTTGTCAGTGACTCCGGCCCGCTCGGGCCCTACCGCGATCTGGCAGCCGAAGGGCACGATCTCTATGACGGCCTTGGCGTACCCATGGTCGCGGCGTTCGCTGGCGACCGGCGCATCCTGGCCGGCTGGCTTGCCGGCAATGGCTGGGGCGGGCAACTGGTACTGCGCGAATTGATCCAGCTCCCCGACGGCAACATCGGCATGAAGTGGCTGCCCGAGGCCACGCCTGACACGGCGCCGCCCGAAGTCGTTGCCGAAAGCGTCGTCATCGAGCCGGGCCAAGTCCGTTGTGGCCGCGAATTGCCTGCGCAGTCGCAGTTGCTGAGCATGCGTGTCACACCGTCGGCAACGGCACCCGGGCGCTTCGCCCTGCGCGTCCACGGCGACGGCGGCCAATGTTGTGAGCTACAGCTGGATTTTGCCCGCGGTCGCGCCCAGTGGCATGATCAGTGCCCCGATGCTGCGCTCGCCGCGGCCCTGCCCAGCGCTCGCGAGCTCTGCGCGCAGAACCCCGACGTCATGAGCTTCAGCAAGCTGCCGAATACCCACATGCGCGGGCGTAATTACTGCCGGGAAAATGTCCTCGTCGCCGCTGCGCCCACCGACTTGCGCCTGATGGTGATTGTCGACAACAAACTGGGCGGCTGCATCCTTGATGCGGAATTCGCCGGCCGGCAGACCATGATCACCTGTCGGCCGGGCCTGTGGCCGCGCCGCGTCGAGCTGCTGGCGGAAAGCGCCACGGCTGTCGCTGACTTCAGCATCGCGGCGCTACGCGCGGATTAAGCGGCGCCGTCAGCGTCCGACGCTGTACAGGCCGATATCGGCGCGGTTGCTGAGCCAGCCGGGAGCGCCCTGCTCGAGGAGGCGGCGGTTGCCGACGTCGGTGTCGGAGTAAAATGCATTGGCACGCAGGCCGAGTTCTTTGCAGAGCGCGTAGCATTCCGGCCCGCTGTGCGCGGCGACTGGTTGCACAAAACGGCACCCGAGCTCTTTGCAGATGCGCAGCTGATCGGGAGCGCCGCGCTCTTTCCACGGCGGCGTGTAGCAGATTTCAATGGCCGGATTGATAGCGCGGACGGTCTTGATCTCGTCCAGCGACGCCAGCGTGAGATAGCCGTGGTCGACCATGTCGTACTTCAGGTACAGACGGCAGATTTCGGCAATGCCGGCCGCGCCGGCATAGACCTGGATATTCATGCCGACGCGGCCGCGGAATTCCTGCAGGATGTCCTCAAAACTGGCGATGGGCATGTCCGCGTAGGTGGCGGGGCGCGGCGGCTGCTCAGGGGCGTTCTGGTGGGAAAAATTGCCCTGTTTGAGCTCGGCGAGAGTGTAGTTTGCGGGCGGCCCCTGGAGGTTGGAGGTCCGGTCAAGCGTGGCATCGTGCAGGAGGACAGGCACGCCGTCCTTGGTCATGCGCAGGTCGAACTCGATCATGTCGCTGCCCCATTCTGCTGCCTTGCGCATAGCCAGCGCGCAGTTTTCCGGGTAGCAGCCACTGGCGCCGCGATGCGCGGTGATGATGACTTGGTCCCAGTCCTCATAGAGGGCCGTCAGGGACTGATAACGACTCGTTGCCATAGCTCGTTGTGCTCCTTTATTTCGTCACCAAATTTCCTGTCCGGCAGCCTGTCGGAAACTGTTTTTGGGCTGCCGGGCTGATTGTATCACTGTTCTTGTCGCGGTAATGTACATCCCTCACGCACAAATCACATACGCCGGGGGGGCAGGAAGTCGCCGCCGGCATAACGAGTGACAAGGTACGCAACATTTACGGAGAGGTTATGAAGCTGGCCATATCGACCCTGGGATGCCCTGAGTGGAATTTCATGAAGGTCCTGACGGAGTTAAGCATCTGTGGCGTCAAGGGTCTGGAAGTCCGCGGCCTCGACGGCGAGATGGACGCCGAAAAAATCAGCTGGTTCATGCCTGAGAACATGGCCGAGACCCAGAAGCTCATGAACCGCTTTGGCCTGAAATGGGTCAGCTTCGGCTCCTCGGCGAATTTCCATGACGAGAAGACCTGCGCGGGCAATATCGCTTCTGCCAAGCGGGCCATAGACATCTGTCAGCGCATGGGCATTCCGGCGATCCGTGTCTTTGGCGATCAGATCAAGGACCCGTCCCAGCGCGACGCGATTGTCCAACGCGTCATCGCTGCCCTCAAAGACCTCAGCGACTACGGCGCGGCCAAGGGCGTCGACGTCAATCTGGAAATCCATGGCAATTTCAACAGCGTCGAGGTGATTGAGCCCATCGTCACGGCCCTCAAGCGCAACAAGGCTTTTGGCATTCTCTGGGATGTGCAGCACAGCGACAAGACCTGCGGCGACGACTTCATGCCCTTCTACCAGCTGATCAAGCCCAAGCTCAAACACGTCCATATCAAGGACTACCAGCGCGGCGAGAATGGGCAGTTCAAGCTCTGCATGCTCGGCGAAGGCGACATCCCGCTGGGGAAGATCATCAAGCAGCTCCAGGAGGACAAATACAAGGGCTACTTCTCATTCGAATGGGAGAAGAAGTGGCACCCCGAGCTGGCTGAGCCCGAAGTGGCCTTCCCGGCTTTCGTTACTTTCATGAAGCGCCTGGAACTGAAAAAGGCCCTCTGAACAGGCATTCCAACCCAGTAATGCGCCACGCCGGTCCTGCAACCGCCTGGCCGCGTAGCGGGACCACTCCGAGTAACCGCTCAGTAATCACCCCGGTGGGAAAAACACCGGGGACAATTTGCAGGAAACCCACGGCCAGTCGTCGCCCAGCCATTCGAACTTGATTTCCGCCGATCTTTGCGGCAGCGGGTTTCATAGGAGTAACCACCCTGGTGTTTTCCCCTCCGGGGGGGAGACCGATTACTGACGTACTATGGTGAATGAAGGGCAAGCCGAGGGGACTGCGGAAGCCAATATCTCGCTTGGCTGCGGGGTGGGTTATGGCGGTTAGTATTGTATTCTCTGTAACGAGACAGCGAGGTGGTGGCTATGAGCGGGCATTGTGATGGCAGTGGAAGCCTTGGTTGTTGCGGGTTATGGCGTTTTGCTGGAGGGGTGGCGGTATGCTTTCGCGCGTGGGCGTCGCGGGTTGCAGCGGGGCTGCTGGCGATAGTGTTGCTGCTGGCGTTTGTCGCGTCTGCGGCGGAGTGCCTGGTCAATGGTGATTTTGAGGACTTGGCGCGTGGGTGGGCGTATTCGCATTGGAGTGGCCTGCCATCGCCGGGGCAGGTGGTAGGCGACGACGTCTATGGCGGTGGTCATGCCTACTGCATGTACAACGCCGATTGCGACAAGACGAATTACCTGCTGCGTTCCTTCACCTACACGCCGGGTGAGAGTTACCGCATCCAGCTGGCCATGAAAGGCGAGGGCCTGGCGGAAAAAGGCGTTATTGTGCGGGTGCTGTGCTTTGGTCGCAACGCCGAGGGCAAGGAGAAAGTGCTGCCCTTTGCCATGTATCCCGGCGGCCGCAACAATCTCATTCAGGCGGGCGGGACTTTCCCCTGGCAGCTCTTCACGGCGGAACTTTTGCCGGAGCATTTTCCGGTGGGGACGACACGGGCGCATCTGTACATTTATCACGCGCCCAACAACCAGGGGCGGCTGTGGATCGACGAGGTGTCGGTGAGTGACAGCCGGCCGGAGCCACTCAATGCTCGGGCGCTGAGGCCAGCGCCGCCGCTGGGCGAACGGCCGCCGGCGGCAGCGGCCGTCGGGGCGGCAGCAGGCGCCGCCATGCCAGAAGAGCCGGCGAATATCTGGCCGGGTGACGCGTCTTTTGAGACTGGTAGCGAGCATTTGCGGTTGCCGCGGGACAACAGCGTCTCGGCCTGGCATGGCGACTACAGCCTGCGTTTTGCGGCCGGCGAGAAGAGCGTCCAGACCAAGTATTTGTTTCAGCTGCTGCGACCGGGGCGGCAGTATCGCGTGAGCTTTTATGTTCGCGGCGACCGGTCAGGCGAGTGCGTCTTCAGTTCCTGGAACCAGTCGTACAGCATGATCATTCACCAGCGCTTCAACGTGGATAGCGAATGGCGGCGGGTGAGCTTCGCGTTTCCAGTGAGCAAGACCGCGACCAGCCCGACGGTCGGCTTCGCCAAAGACAGCGAGCAGACTCTGTGGATTGATGCCATGCAGATCAGCGAAGGCGAAAAATTGCCAGAGTTCACCATGCCCGGCGCGCTGAGCGTGGGCATGGACGATATTGGCGATGCCGCCGGCTTCCTGGCACCAGCGGCGCTGCCCTTACGTGGGACACTGCGGCTACGCAACAACGCCGGCGAGACGCAAGCCGTGCGCATTGAGGCGCAGCTGTCAAGCCAGGATGGCAAGGGCCAGAGCCTGTTGACGCGCGATATCACGTTGCCGGCCGGCGCGCTGCATGAAGAAGCGCTGGCGATTATGCCGGCCTGCGAGCGCGGATATTATGTCGTGCGGCTGCGGACGACGTCGTCGTTGGGTACGGCGGCATACGATCTGCCTTTTGTGGTGATGGACGAGCCTATGCCGCCACGGGCAGACTCGTATTTCGGGCTGCATCCGGGGCCGGTGGCGTATGGACGGCGCATTGGCGCGTCGTGGCTGCGGCATTTTCGCGACTGGCGCTGGCAGAAGGAAACCGATGGCCACTACGCGTTGGCGGATGTGCTTGGCCGCAGCGCGCGGGAATACGGCATGTCCGAGCTGGAGTGCATCGGCGTATGTTCCCCGCCGCCGAAGTATCGGCTCAAGGACAGCGATCCGCCCGGCCTAGCCGATCCGGTCGAGCAGGAGCGTTTTGTGCGCGAATTTGTGCTTGCGGCCAAGGACAGCGCTTGCGTCGAACTGATCAACGAGCCGGACCTGAGCGTTGTGAATCTCTATCAGAAAGGCCGTGAGGTCGGCGTGGAGCGTTATTGCGAGATGCTGGAGCGCATTGTGCCGCTGATCCGCCAACAGCGACCGGAGATGAAGGTACTCGCTGCCGGCGTTTCCGGCGTGGATTTCACCCGCGGTTTCCATTTTCTGGACGGCGTGCTGGCTCGCGCGGGGCAGCACATCGACGTGCTGGCGGTGCATCCCTACGCCGATGCGCGCTACATCTGCGCCGATGGGGCCGACATCGGGCCGGAGCAGAATGGCGTGTACGAGAAGACCATGCGTCTGCGCGAGATCATCGCCAGTCATGGCGGGCGGCAGCCGATCTGGTATGGCGAGATCGGCTGGGGCCTGTCAGTGGAAGAGGACTACCTGTCGGCAGCGGCCATGCGCCACGCGTCCTATTGCGCGCGGCTCCTGTTGCTGGGCATGAGCGCTGGGGTGGAACGGGTGATGTATTTTCTCACGGATTCCTGCATTGAGCGCCAGCGCTACTACTACGGGCTGTGGCGGGCGGGTCGGCCGCTGCCGGTGGCGGCGGTCTATGCGGCCACGGCGCAGGTGTTGGACGGCGCCAAGGGCGAACGCCTGGTCGCCAACAGCGACCTGCATTGCTTTACCTACCGCCATCGCGACGGGCGGCTTTTTGCCGCGCTGTGGACGAGCCAGCCCGACGGCTTTGCCGCTGAGATTGCTCTGCCGCCGGCGGCGGTCGAAGTGCGCGACATGTTCAATCGTCCGCTGGACTGCCCGGTGGGCGACACGGTGAAGCTGGCGCTGTCCGGCCAGCCTCAGTACGTCTTCTGCGGGGCGGAGCTGAGCGCGGAGACGTTTCATGCCGCGCTCCGCGACATGCGTTACGACTGCCCGCCGCTGAGTTTTGCCTGGCAGCTGCAGCGGTCGGACTGCCTGGCGGTGCTGGTCAGCAATCTCCGTCAGCAGGCGCTGAGCGGCCGTTGTCGCCTGGACGGCGCGGAGTTTGCGGAACCGGCGCGGGAATTGTCCCTCGGTCCGGGTGAGACCGTGCTGCTGACCTTTGAGTCGCCAGCTTCGCTGAATCAGCGCGCGCTGACCATAACCGCGCAGACCACGCTGGGCGACCTGAGCGGCACGTATCGCGCTGAGATCATGGCCTGCCCGAGGACGGCGGCCGGCGCGCAGCTCCTGGCCGACGCGGGGTTGCCGGGGCCGGCCGGCCGGCTGCCGTCATTGTCAACGCGGGACTACCTGCTGCCCAATGACCCGGGTAATGGCTGGGCCGGTCCCCAGGACCTCAGCCTGGAAGGCGCGGTCGCCTATGACGACGAGAAGCTCTACCTGCTGCTGGATGTCCGCGACGATAATCACTTTCAGCAGCAGAAGCCGGGCAAGCTCTGGTCGCAGGACGCGGTGCAGGTGGGCATTGATTCGCTGGCCAACGCGCTGCCATACGTCCATGGTTATGGTCAGGACGACTACGAATTCGGTTTCGGCTTGACGCCTGACGGTCCGGCTGCGGAAGTCACTCAGCTCTATGAAGTCGGGCGGCAGGCCGAGGTGCAGGCGGCGCTAACGACCCGTATTGAGCGCCGAGATGACATCACCCGCTACCGCATCGCCATTCCCTGGGCGGAGCTGAAATTGATGCCGCGCCAAGGCATGATTTTCGCAATGAACATTACCGCCAATGATAACGATGGGCACGGCCAGCGCTTCTGGATGGGGCTGACGCCGGGCATTGTCGAGACGAAAAATCCCTACGTATTTATGAAATTTGCCTTGGAATAGGGCTGTGAACGGCGAGGGCCGGTGAATGAACAAACGATGAGCACGACGACGATTATGGCGCTGTATGAACGCCTGTATGCGCATTACGGCCCGCAGCAATGGTGGCCCTGCCGGCATGGCGGCCGCTGGGAAATTGTGGCAGGGGCAGTGCTGACCCAGAATTGCGCCTGGCGCAATGTGGAGCGGGCTCTGGCCAATCTCTACGCGGCGGGCGTGGACAGCGCCGACGCCGTGCTGGCCACGCCGCTGCCGGCTTTGCAAGAGCTCATTCGCCCGGCGGGCTTCTTCCAGCAGAAAAGCGCCTATCTGCAGACCGCAGCGGCTTTTTATCTTGAACACGATAACGAGTACGCGGCGCCCTGTTCAACGGCGGACTTGCGCCGGCGTCGCCGGGAGCTCCTGGCCTTGCGCGGGGTCGGCCAGGAGACGGCCGACTCCATTTTGCTCTACGCTTTTGGTCAGCCGATCTTTGTCATTGACGCCTATACGCGGCGGGTGGGCGAGCGGCATCTGGAAATCGCCGGCGCGGCGCATATGCGCTATGACGATTTGCAGGCGCAGTTTATGGCGGCGTTACCGAAGGACACGCAGGTGTACAGCGAGTACCACGCGCTGCTGGTACAACTCTGCAAGGACTCGTGCCGCAAAAAAGGCTGTGGCGTTCAATGCGCCACGCTTGAGCTTCTCCGAAAAGCATAGTTGGGTTTTGCGAGGGGGAGGAAAGGGCCATTGGCCCTTTCCTCCCCCTCGCGCTCCCCCACCTATCCATTTTCGGCTGAGCGTCTTGCGGCTATCGCTTCGCGACTGCCGCAGGGCGCTCAGCGTCAGCAGCTGAGGGTATAGGCTGGTCTTTTTACCGCTGTTTTCGCGGTAGTCATGTCTATTTTATGGCTAAAGAAAGGCTGATAATAACGTTTGCGGCAGGCGGAAATCGCTTGGTGCACCTTTTGGGATGACCTCACGCTAAGCGGCGGGGAAGGGCGATAGAACTTGGCGCGGTGCGGTGCGTTGCGAGAGGCGATTGGGGAGGGGGCGTGCGCCGGTGCTATTTCAGGTTGGTGCAGATAGTCGCTGCGGCGTCCAGGAGCAGGCGGACCATCTGGTCCTGGTAGTCGTCATTGAGGTAGTAGCTGGAAAAGACGACAGCCAGGGCGGCGACGACGTGCTGGCGGGCGCTGTCCATCACAGGCACGCCCAGGGAGCAGAGGCCGAAGACGCTTTCGTCACGGCAGAGGGCGAAGCCTTTATCGCGCACAGTGCTGATTTCGCTGTCGAGCTCCTGCCAATCGGTGATGGTCCTGTTGGTGAAGCGCTTCAGGGAGACGCTTTGCTTGAAATCATCGTAGCGCTCAGGAGACATGGTCGCGAGGAGGATTTTGCCGGCAGCGGTGCAGTGCAGCTGTTCGAGCCAGTCCTGATTGCGGGGTACAATCAGCGGGCCGTTGCCCTCGGCAATGCTGACCGCAATCATCTGCGACTGGCATTCGACGCCGAGAAAGCATAGCGATTTGCTCTTTTTGCTGACACCGAGCATGGGCTCGCGGGCAACGCTGCGCAAGTCGCCCCAGCTGTCAGCCGCGCCACCCAGCAGGTAGGACTTGCCGCCCAGCAGATAATGGCCGTGGTCGTCTTGCGTGAGATAGCCACGGATGAAGAGGGTGCGGACAATGTTGTTGGCTGCCGCCGGGCTCAGCCCGACTGCCCGCGCGATATCTATGGCACGCACGGCTTTCGTGCTGTCGCGAACGACTTCGAGGATGTTCAGAGCGCGTTCGACGGACTGAATGAGACTTTTGCGCGTGGGCTTGGGCATGGCGTGGGCACTCCGTTGAAAGAAGTGACAACAATAACGCCAAAATGCCAAAAATCACCCCGCAGGTGAATATATCCAGGCGGAACGGTAATCGGTCAGTAACCACCCCGGTGGGGAAAACACCGGGGACAATTTGCAGGAAACCCACGGCCCGCCGCCGTCCAGCCATTACCCATAGGTGGCTAACCAAGCAGTGGATTTCATAGAAGCAATGCTCTTCACATAGCATGCGGCAATCGCCGGCGATGAGTTGATTGGTAACCATGCACAAGATCATTCGCCGAGGTTTTGAGCACCGAAGGTGCGCCCTAAGATAGCCCAGGGCAAGCGCCCGCAGGGCGCGTCGCCCTGGGCTATCATATTTCGCGCTTTCAGCGCTTCTGCCGCTTCGCGGCGGAAATGCACGACGAGAAAAGGCTGCTTGGTTGAAACAACAAGTGCCATGGATACCGTTAAATGAAGAGCATCGGTTTCATAGGAGCCAATGCTATTGGATGCACGACATACCCCCCTCCGACGCGGTGAGACGTGACGGGCAAGACAATGTGGCGCCCTCCGGGCGCAATTCCAACTTGCTGTCACACCCTGGGTTGCGGCGCCCTCCGGGCGCTGGCTTTCTTGGCTTCGTCCACCCTGGGTTGTGGCGCCCTCCGGGCGCCTCATCCAGGGTTATGCATGGTTCGGCCCTCCGGGCCGAACTTGGCCGATCAGACGACTTGCTTTGTCCGGTTCGGGCCGAAAACCACCATCATTCAATTTATTTGCCGGCGGCGCACTTGAGCAGACAGCGTTCGACGATGCAGGGGATACGCTTCTGCAGGGGGTCCATATGCTTCATGGCTTCGGCCAGGGCGTCGGCGTCGATTTTTGCCGGTGGCATGATATTGGTCTGACTGCCCATGAATTCGGGTCCTTCGGCGCCGACAAGGCCGTAGCGCTTGGCCCAGTCGCAGCGGCGGCTGTCGATGCGTCCCTGTTTCCAAGTGCGTTCGCCGAGAGTGAACTGCAGGTCCTCGCCGCCAATGGCGTTGACGGGGCAGGCCTTAGCGCACTTCAGGCACTGTTTGCAGAGGGGCTTGCCGCTGTCCATGCTGTCGGGCACGAGCTTGGCATTGGTGACGATGGCGTAGAAGCGCTGGCGTTTGCCGTACTCGCGGGTGAGCGGGTAGCCGCACCAGCCGATTTCGGCCAGGCCGGCGGCGACGGCGGCAAAGCCGTTGGCGCGCAGATCGACGATTTCGCCGAAGGTATGCGCGACCTTGGAGGCGCTGCCGTTGAGGTCTTCGGTGGGGACGGCCTGGTAGCCGAACTGGTTGAGCTGGCGGGTCAGCTCAAACGACAGGTTGTTGAGCAGCATCCAGGTGCAGTGCTGGGCGAACATGGAATGTGGGCCGACGGCTTCCGCCGGCGGCTGCTCGGCACGTTTCATGATGCCTTCCGGCCAGCTGATGCCGATGACCACGACGGACTGCGCATCGTCCAGGTAATCCCATGGGTCTTTGAAGACGGACTCGCGTTGCTCCACCACGGGATCGAAGCGCGTGCCGCCCATACGGCCTTGCAGGTCCTGCACGGACAGCCCGAGGGCCTTCTCGTCCAGATTGGCGCGGAGCTGCTTCTTGAAGTTTTTGAAGACCTTTGCGGGAGCGATGCCGATCATGTCGGCGCCGTGATCGAGGGCGTAGGCTTTGATTTTGCGGGTGACGTCTTCCGCGCTGGGCGCCTTGACCTTGATGGAGCCGGCGGGGCCATTGGCGCGTGGCGTGCCGGGGACTTCTTCCAGCGGGGCGTTGGTGATGATGGTGGTGACCAGCTGGCGGTTGCCGTAGGCGTCGGTGATCAACTCGCCATTGGCGGCGACCTTGCCGATGCCGCAGGCCTGCGCCACGTAGTTGTCGGGCAGGTAGCTCAGGCCGATGGCCAGGTAGCCTTTTTCCTCCAGGTGCCGAGTGACGTCAAGAATGGCGTCCATGATTTTTTCCTTCATGGCTGATTCCACCAGCGGCGCAGCTTTGGAACTGTCGTATTCGTTCATGAAGCCAATGCCGGCGACGATGAGGTGATTGGACTTTTTGTCCTTGTTGACTTTGGGGCGCTGGCCTTCATCGCGCATGCGGCATTCTTCAGGGAAGGAAAAGCCGAAGGAGATGACACGGGTGGCTTCCTTGAGGTAGTTTGTCGGCTCCATGGAGAGCTTGCCCCACTTGTCATTGAAGGGCATGGGGATCAGGTTGAGCTTGTAGAGCTTCTCGTCGGCGGGGGTGTTGCGGACCTTGTCGGCGGAGCAGACGCCGAAAATATCAACGCCCTTGTCGAAGAGGATCTTTTCGACTTCGATGCTTAGCAGCCGAGACACCGGCGAGAGGCCATTGGGCCATTCGGCGCCATTGAAGTCTCGTTCCAGCCACATGCTGTTGCGTGAGGGGACATTGCGGTTGGGATTCTGGCCACGGCTGTAGGCCGGCACGCAGTTGCGCCAGCAGGGCTCCAGCGATGCGCCGTAGCCCTCGCGTTGATCCGGCAGCCGGGAGACGATCACACTTTCATTGACGATGTCGGGAATGTCCGCGTCAAAGCTGAGCTGAAAACGCTCGGCCCAGGCGCAACGGAATTTGTTCTTGTTCATGTAGGAGAAGGTCTTGCCGCCGATGTCTACCTTGGTCGTGCCTTGGACTTCCTTGCGCAGGCCGCAGGACGGCGCGCAGGTCTTGACGCAGCGCATGCATTTGTCACACAGCGACGGGCCGTTGTAAAGCGGATCGGGCTCCAGGTCGGCTTCGGTAATGATGGTCATGAAACGCTGGCGAGCGCCGTATTCCGGCGTCATCAGCAGACCGTGAAAGCCAATTTCGCCCAGGCCGGCTGCCGCTGCGGCATGGATGTGCGAGATATCAGGCGAAAAGGTGATGTTCAAATCCTTGAAGGGACGATAGCGCCAGATGGCCGTCTGCGGTATCGGCACGCTGGCAAAGCCGTAGCCCTCAAGAAACTTCGCGACATTCATGCCAATGCGCTCCAAGCGGGAATTCACCGCCGTCACGCAGCTCGCCGGTCCCCAGTTGTGAATCGGCTCGCCACCGAGCTCCCAAGCGCTGTCCGGCGTGTGCACCGCCGCTACAATCACCGACTTCGCCGATGGCAAATGACCCTGCGGACTGATCCGCAAGGGCGCGTGCTTGAAGCGCTCAATCGGCGAGATGCCGACCAAATCCGCACCGAGACTCCGACACAGGACTTTGACTTGTTGCGCGCTGATCGTCATGAGAGGCGTCCTTTCAGAAAGTTGTGACTGGGGGAAGGGGAGTGAAAATAAGGAGGGTGGCAATAAAATAATAATGTATATAGCGAAATAATGCTGTATTTATGGTAACACTGCAACTGGACGCCGTCAAGTTTTTTTAGGGGGGGAAGGGGAGGGGGAGGGTTGGGGAGATGGGACGTATAGGACGTAGGGGACGTAGGGGACGTAGGGGACGTATGGGTATAGGACGGATAGGACGATGGGACGATGGGACGATGGGACGGGCTACAGCGGTGATTTTACGGTGATTTTGCGGTGATTTGCGTGATGATGCTATATTTGGGGTTTATTTATGTAAACTAACCATGATGGGGCGCACAGATGCTAGAGAATGGGGCGCACAGATGCTAGAGATTTTGCAAGACCGGATAGAGTCCGGAGCCTATCCGGCGGGGGAGCGGCTGCCCAGCGAGCGCAAACTGGCGGAGGAGTATGGCGTGCCGCAAAGCCAGGTGCACCGGAAGCTGCAGGAACTGGTACGCGATGGCTTTTTGGATTGCTTTCGTGGCAATGGCTACTTTGTGCGCGCGGGCAAACCGCGTTCAGAGAAGGCGCATAAGATCGCGTTTTGCTGGGAATCGACCAATTCGCTGGCGGTGAACGACAATTTTTACACCGACCTGCTAGTGGGCATGGCGAGTGAGTACGCGCTGAACCTCAATATCTTTTCGGTGCCCGATACTGCGAAAGAGCAGAACGAGCTTTTTCTGCTGCTGATCAACGAGGGCTTCGAGGGTATTTTCTGTTTTCCGCATTTGCTGCACGAGTATCTGCCGGTGTTCAGCGAACTGCGTAAGTTGGGCATACCGTTGATATTCTGGGACTACAGTCCCTTTCCCGGTATTTTTCCGGCGGTTGGCGTTGATCACTTCAGTTCTTGTTTCACGGCGGCGAAGATTATCTCCGAGTTGGCCATGCCGGTGACCTACATCGGCTATGAAGACGCCGAGCAGAATGTGTTGAAGTTGAAGGGCTTTGAGGCCGGCTGCGCTTGTCATGGCGTGACCATTGCAAAGAAGCTGCTGTTGCCCTATAAATTGGTATGGACCAAGCCATTCCCGCAAGGTGTTTTTGCCGGCCTGGCACCCCATAAGCTGTATTTCACTGCCACCAGAAATCTCACGGACTTCTTTGTCGGGGCGATGTTCGATCAGGGTTATTTTCCCGGCAAGGACTACTGGCTGCTGGCCGTCGACCGCCTGCAGATCATGGAAGGCAGTACCTTCCAACTCGATTGCATGATGCGCGACCGCGCTGCAATCATCCGCAAGTTCCTCCTGGAAATGAAAAACGCCGTGAACAGCAAAGACTACACCTGTAATGATTATCGCATTGCCATGCGCTATATCAAAGGCAAGAGCCTCCGCGGACACGGCGCCGGGGAGTAGGCGTTGCCCGCCGCACGAACACGTCGTGCGGCTACGGAGTGCGCGGGCGCGGGGAGGGGGCTACCCGATCGACGGTCTTTTTCGCGGACTGATCAGTCAGATCAGTCGGATCGACTAGTAACCGGTCCGCCATTGATAATCAGTCGTGCCGCCAATATGCGTTGTTGTCTCACGCGAAGCCGCGAAGCCGCAAAGAAGGCAAAGGCAAAGAAAATGGCGGCATGTCTTGCCGCTTTGCGGCAATTCACACCGCCGATTCAAGCCGCAAAAGTCGTGCCGCCAATATGCGTTGTTGTCTCACGCGAAGCCGCGAAGCCGCAAAGAAGGCAAAGGCCAAGAAAATGGCGGCATGTCTTGCCGCTTT
>JAQWBY010000477.1 GCA_028706165.1 Lentisphaeria bacterium
CGCTGCAGCGCATGGAGATGAATACCAGCAACATGTTTGACTGGGGCACCCACTGGTTTGATATGATGCATTTCTTCAACAACGACCTGCAGGCGTCGTGGGTCATGGGCCAAATCGGCTGCGCGGCCGACAACAAGATCTTTGGCGCGACCATGGAAACCGCCGGTGTCGCCTACGTCAAATGGCCCAACGATGTCACCGGTCTGCTTACCACCGGCCAGGGCAACGCCACGCCATACGAAATTCGCCTTATGGGCAGCGCCGGTATGATTGATGTCTATCACGGTAAATGTCGACTGTTCGCCGAAGGCCAGAAGTGGACGGACGTGCCTCTCGGTGAGCAACGGCCCGACGACACCTACCTGCACATACTTGATTCCATCGATTGCCTGCTCAACCAGCGCCAGTCGATTCTTTGCAGCGAGAATGCCCTGCGGGCGACCTCGTTGATCTTCGCCACTTACGAGTCGTCCCGCCGCCGCGAACGCGTCTTCCTGCCACTGGCGATTGATGACTCGCCGCTGTTAAGTATGCTCGCCGCCGGCGACATCGTCATTCCTGCCTGGCCGACCTACATCTCCGCCCAGGACGAGGACGACGGCTTCCGCTTCTTCTACAACGGCAAGAACCTCCGCGGCCTCACCTGCGCCCCGCAACGCTCATGGCGTAGCCGCGCCGGCATCCTCTGCAGCGACAAGGCCGACGCGTGGATATATCTGGACAAGGACCTCGGCGATTTCGAGCTACGCTTCGATTTCCGCCTGGGCAGCCGCAGCGAAGCCGGCGTGATTTTCTGGGCGGACTCCCGCAAGGGCCCGAAGTCCGGTTTGGATATCATCATCGCCGATGATCATCTGGCGCCGCCGGGACTGGCGACGACGGGCGCCATTCGCGGCTTGTCGTCCGCCACCACCAAGGGCGGCGGCATCGTCTCAAGCTGGCGACCGGCGAAAATTGTCTGTCAAGGCGGCAAAGTGACGTTGACCATCACTGGCCAGACCTTGTCTACGCACGACCTGTCAGCGCCAGCCCTTGCCGGTCATGCGCGCCATGGCGCGCTGGGGCTGGTCGCCCGCCGCGGCGAAGTCGAATTCCGCAATGTCTTCTACGCGCCGAGGGACTGAGCAGGTATCTGCGCCACCGGCGCCGGTGCCGCGTTGCGTGTTTTTAGTGCGCACAAGCCGGGAATGCGTTCTCGCTCCCGGCTCCTTGTCGGCACCTGTGGCCGTTCAGGGCTTGGCGTCATCTTTTGACCGTGGTTTAAGTACAACGGTGACCGTGGTGTTGCTTGGCGGCTGGGGCTGCCGGTGGTTGACGGAATGGATGGTGTCGTCCTCGCCTTGGCTGTCCGGCGTGGACAGCACGCTTTCGCCGATGGCGTAAGTGATGGCGATGTTCCCTTCGCCGTCGGCCAGGAAAGAGCCGTCTTTGATGCGTGAGCCGACGAAGACCCAGCCCATGCGCGTCATGGGCTTTTCCGTGCGGTTGTCGATGATCCACGCCTCAATCGGGTCGCGTCGCGCCGCGCCGGCGGCGTCCGTCCATTCGATGTCGATATCCACCAGGTCGCCGCGCTTGCCGGCCGGGCCGTCCTGGCGCGGTCCATTTTCGGTGCCGAGGAGATAGAGCATCGCCTGCACGTGCAGGGCTTTGACCTCCGTGCATAGCAGCGCTTCGTGCAGACGTCCGTGGGGATGGACAAGGAGCGCCTCCAGCGCGCCCGCCTGCAGGATAAAGCGTGCCGGGAAGGCCAGTTCGCGCTCTGCGCGCCGGATAACGATATTGCCGACTTTCAGCGACCCGTCCGCCAGGCGCTCCGTGCCAATGGGTGGGGCGCGATCAGCGCCGGCAGTTTGGGCGTTCTGCGCATGCGCCGTCGTCATAACCCAAAGCAGCGCAAGGATCATGAATCCCAGGCAGCGGACACCAGCGGGCTCTGTGGTCAGATTGCGCGCGCGCCTTGCGTGTTGTCGGTTTTGCCCCACCGCAGTGCTCTTTTCACCGCTTGATTTTCCCGAATGCGAGTTCCTTGCCGTCGCGGAGGCGTTGGATGTTCTCTTTATGGCGGAAAACGATGAGCGCTGCGAGAATAGACAGCAGGAACACCGCTGGCCAGTGGATTTTATCGTGGCCGGCGACGCGCATGATCAAGGCCGTGAAAGCCATGGCCACGCCGGCGACCATGCTGGCGATGGACACAATCCGGTAACGCAGGAAACTCAGCAACCAGAACACTCCGCCAAGAAGCACCGGCCAAAAGGCCACGCCCAGGACTGCGCCGAGGCTGGTGGCCACGCCCTTGCCGCCTTTGAAATTCAGCCAGCAGGGATAGACATGGCCGAGGACCGTCCCGAAGGCCGCGAAGATGCCGCCCCATTCAAAGCCCACTGCGGTGGCTGCGCCCAGGCCGTGGCCGATGACCATTACTGGCAGGTAGCCCTTGAAGAAATCCAGGAAGAAACAGAGGATGCCCCAGTCGCGCCCGAGTGTCCGTCGCACATTGGTCGCGCCAATGTTGCAGCTGCCATGCCGGCGAATGTCCAGACCATTGAATTTGCCGATGAGGAAACCGCAGGGCGTGCAACCGACCAGATAGGAAAGCAGAAAAACGACGAGGGCACTGCTGACAAAATGCGAATCGGGCATGGTATTCACCTCACTTACCGTTGTCTCGCCGGCGGCAAAGCCATTACCTGCTTCACGCCGGCGGGCGCCGGTTACGTTCTATTTCTGTACTGACTAGTCAAGGGCTGTGCCCGTCTGGAGGACACTGCCGGCACCTCGCAGCCGCAACGGTGACTGGTCTCCAGGCGTGTCATCGGGCGCGCTCTGGCTGTCACTTTTAGATTACGCCATCCCTGCGGAGATGGTAGCAGTCATAACAACGAAAGACATCAATGCCATAGACCGGAGTCTTT
>JAQWBY010000478.1 GCA_028706165.1 Lentisphaeria bacterium
CGCCAAGGTGGCGCCCTCCGGGCGCAATTCTAACTTGCTATCATACCCCGGGTTGCGGCGCCCTCCGGGCCGAACTTGGCCGATCTGGCGACTCGCTTTGTCCGGTTCGGGCCGAAAACCACCATCATTCAATTTCCATGTTTTTGCGCCGTAGGCGCTTAACCATGCTTAACCCCAGGCTTTAGCCTGGGGACGCAGCCTGCCAACAGACAGTGCCTCGTAGAGGCACCACAGTTTTGGTTATCAATGGCTGGCCGATTACCCCGCTAGGCCAAATAAGCACGGCCGGCCTTGCGTTTCTTCTACTTTATCAGTACTTATCTTGTTTTCAGTGTATTTATGTCCAAATTCTTATACTCACTGTCTCCCCCCCCGAGGAACCTCATGAAACTACTCGTCGCCCTTGCCTGTTGCGCCGCCATGGCCGTCTCCAGCGCGGAATGGACGGTCCTTATCGACCCTAGTGGCAACTGCCTGATACAGGCCGACGGCCGGGACGTCGGCAAAATCGCCGCCGGGCACTTCACGCCCGGCTGGGCGCACCGGAGTTTCGCCACTGAGTTCGACCCCAACCCCGACCTGAGCGCCAGCACCATCAAAGCCTTCTCCGGCGCCAAAGACGAACCAGTCATCGACCTGGCTATGACCTACTCGCAACCCGATGCACGCAGCCTGGAACTGCACTACGTCTTCACGCCCCGCCAGGATATGCAAGCCAACGCCATCCACAGCGCCTTCGATATCAACATGCCCTTCGTCGCCGGCAGACCATACCAGCTCGGCGATCTACAGGGCGTCATTCCAGAAATCTTCGGCGATTCCGTCCACGTCGCCCGCGCCCTCGCCGGCGATCTGGTCATCGATACGACGGCCGGCCCGATCAAGATCAGCCTCGACCCGCAACGGACCCTTCTCATCCAGGACAACCGCCGCTGGAACCACAACCACATTGAGGTGCGCTGCGCCGTCAACCCCGCCGAAGGACAGATCTCCGGTGAAGATACCTACACCTGGAAAGGCGGCCAGAACTACACCCTCAAGTTCAAAATCACCCTCCCAGAGCCCTACACCCTCGATCGCGACTTCCCCGTCACCATGGCCGCCAATGACGACTGGATCGAACTCAAGACCATCCTCGATATCGAAAAAGGCTCCGCCCTCGATTTCACCAATGTCGTCAATCTTGATGCCCCTGCCGGCAAACACGGCTGGCTTAAAGCCGTTGGCCAAAACTTCGAATTTACTGGCCGCCCCGGCGTCCCCCAGCGCTTCTACGGCGTCAATTTCTGCATGATGGCCCACATTCTCACGCCTGAACAATGCGACATCGTCGCCGACCGCCTGGCCCGCATCGGCTTCAATACCGTCCGTTACCACCACCACGAAAATCCCCTCATCGGCAAGGGCAACCCCAATGACTCCACTGTCTTGGACCAGGAACGCCTCGCTGCCTTCGACGTCCTCTTCGCCGCCCTCAAAAAACGCGGCATCTACGCCACCACCGATGTCTATGTCTCCCGCAATGTCCGCGCCGCTGAAATCTATCCCGGCGAAGACGGCCTTATCGAAATGAACGAATTCAAGCGCCTCCTCGCCGTCAATGAAAACGCCTTCACCAGCTGGGAGAAGTTCGCCCGCAACTTCCTCGGTCACGTCAATCCCCACACCGGCCTGCGCTACATGGACGACCCGGCCCTCCCTCTGCTCGCCATGGTCAACGAAGGCAATATTGACGGTGGTCTCAGTGGTGCCTTCCAGGACCGGCTGGTCCAGCAGTACCTCGATGCCTGGAATTCTTGGCTCTTCCGCAAATACCCCAACGCCGCCGACCGCAAAGCCGCCCTGGACATGGACGTGCCCGAGCCCATGAGCACCCTCCCCAATCGCGCCAGTGGTAAGCTCAAGGTCGTTTACAACCAGTTCACCTACGAACTCTATGAGCGCATGTACACGCGCATGACCACGTTCCTCCGCAATGAACTCGGTTCCAAAGCGCTCTTCACCGACATGAACCACTCCGGCAAAAATGCCTGGTCACAACGCGCCCGCGCCAACTTCGACTATGTCGATGATCATTTCTACATCGATCACCCGCGCTTCCTGATCACGCCTTGGCGCCTGCCCTCGACCTGCTCGAACACCAGCGTCATTGTCGAAGGTCGCCTGGGTGGTTCCTACTCGTCCTCCGCTCGCCTGCTGGACAAGCCCATGACCATCACGGAATGGAACTACTCCGGTCCGGGCCGCTACCGCGGCGTGGGCGGCATCCTCACAGGTTGCCTGGCGTCCCTGCAGAACTGGGCTGGCCTCTGGCGCTTCGCCTACAGCCATAGTCCCAATATGTTTGAGCCAAACCGCACATCCGGCTATTTCGACATCGTCGCCGATCCCCTCAACCTCGCCGCCGAACGCGCCATCATCTGTCTCTTCCTGCGCGGCGACATGAGCGAGGCCCCGCGCACGGTCGCCCTCAGCATGGACACCAACTACATCTACGAAGACGACGCCCACACCGGCCTGCTGGTGCCGCCGTGGAGTGGCGACAATATCATCGCCAAGGTCGGCACATACCTCGGCAGCAAGGATCAGCCCGTCCCCGCCGATGCCAGCTTCGGTTTTTCCGAGACCTCGCCGCGCACCGCCAACCACATCAGCGACACTCCCTACACCGCCGACGCAGGCGAACAGCTCAACGCACTCTTCAAGCAGAAAGGCTGGCTACCCAAGAACAATATCACCGACGTCACCACCAAGACCTTCCAGTCCACCAACAACCAGTTCATCGTGGACGCCACCAGAGACATGATGGTCCTCAATACGCCACGCACCGCCGGCGGTTTCGCCCCAGCCGGCCAACGCATCGTCACCGATGCCGCCATCATCGACATCCAGGACACCGACGCCACGGTGTGG
>JAQWBY010000479.1 GCA_028706165.1 Lentisphaeria bacterium
GGGCAGACGCCGGGATTTTCCAGCTGGTCGACGCGGTAGCGTTTTTTGCATTCGAGGCAGTCGGTCATGGAGTCGGAGAACTGCGCCAGGTGGCCGGATGCGCGCCACACTTCGGGATGGCAGATGATGGTGGAGTCGAGGCCTTCGACATTGTCGCGTTCTTCGACCATATAGCGCCACCACAGCTGCTCGACGGCGCGGCGCAGCGGCACGCCGCTGGGGCCGTAGTCCCAGAAGCCGTTGATGCCGCCGTACATTTCGGAGCTCTGAAAGATGATGCCGCGCCGTTTGCAGAGGGCGACGAGTTTGGTCATGGTGTCGTTGTCAGCAATGTTACTCATGATTTCCTCAAAAGGCGTCCTGTGGTGAAAGGTCTTTCAACGGTGGTTAATACGGGAAACCCATAACATACCACGGAAAGGGCAGGAAAAAAGCTGATTTGAGGAAGTATATTACCGGCGCTGACAACGACAACAGCCTTATTGCGGGGCCCATCAGGAGAACGCGCATGAACATCTTGGTTACCGGCGGTTCCGGCTTTATCGGCTCCCATTTATGCCGCCTTTTGCTATCTCAGGGCCATGACGTGCTGGTGCTGGACGATCTCTCCACGGGGCGTTACGAGAACCTCGAAGGGCTGGAAGACGGCAAGCGCCTGCGGCTGATTGTGGACAGCGTCAACAACGCCGCGCTGGTTGACCAGTGTGTGCGCGAGGTGGATTGTGTGTACCACCTCGCCTCGGCAGTGGGCGTGCGGTTGATCATTGACCAGCCGGTGCGGACCATTGAGAGCATTGTCGGCGGCACCGAGAATGTCCTCAAATCCTGTTCGCGTTATCGGCGCCCCTTTTTGCTGACCTCGACGTCTGAGGTCTACGGCAAGGGCAGCAAGGTGCCTTTTTGCGAAGACGACGACACCGTGATGGGGCCGACCAGCAAGCGCCGCTGGAGCTACGCCTGTGCCAAAGGGCTGGACGAATTTCTGGCGTTGGCCTACTGGGTCGAGGCGCGGCTGCCGGTGGTGATCGCCCGTTTGTTCAATACCGTCGGGCCGCGCCAGACCGGCCAGTACGGCATGGTCGTGCCCGCATTTGTGCGGCAAGCCCTCCGTGGCGAGCCGATTACCGTTTTTGGCGACGGCCAGCAGAGCCGTTGCTTCGCCCATGTTGAGGACGTCGTCGGGGCGCTGGTCCGTTTGCAGGACAGCCCGGCGGCGCGGGGGCACGTCGTGAATATCGGCAACAACGAAGAGATCAGCATCGAGGGATTGGCGAAGCGCGTCAAAGAGCTGACGGCCAGCGCATCGGAGATTCGATACATTCCGTATGCCGAGGCCTATGGTGAAGGTTTTGACGACATGCAGCGTCGAGTGCCTTCGTTGGAGCGCGCGGGGGCATTGATCGGCTACCGGCCGGCCCGGTCGCTGGATGCCATCCTGCGTGATGTCATTGAGTACGAAAAAGGAGTGATGAGCTAAGGCCGGATGTATTATTGAGAAACGAAGCCCGTTTCCGTTGCGGAAGAAGCAGGGGTACCATGCAATGCCGTCGCTCAGCATCCTCCGCATGCAAGCAACCACGTGACGAATGAAAGACTATGCGTATGACAACGACCTTGAGTGACCGTTATTTTGCCCGCGGCCGGGATTTTCTCGGCTGCAAGTATCCCTTCATGTGTGGCGCGATGACTTGGGTGAGCGAGCCCCGCCTGGTGTCCGCCGTGTGCAACGAGGGCGGCTTTGGCTGCCTGGCTGGCGGCAACTCGCCGGTGGCCATCCTCGAACAGCAGATTGATCAGATGCGCACGCTGACAGACAAGCCCTTTGCGGTGAACTTGGTCACGCTGGCGCCGGCCTACCGCGAGCACCTCGAACTCCTGAAGCGCAAACCGGTGCCCTACGTGATTTTTGCCGGCGGCTTTCCCAAAGATCATGATATCACCATGATGAAAGACACGGGTGCGAAAGTCATGTGCTTCGCGTCGACGCATTCCATCGCTGCCCGCATGATCCGCTGGGGTGCTGACGCCATCATCCTGGAAGGCACGGAGGCCGGCGGTCACATTGGCCAGATCACGCTCACCGTGCTGCTGCAGCAGGTCCTTTTCACCACGGACGACGTGCCGGTATTCGTCGCTGGGGGCATCACCCAGGGCCGCATGTGCGCCCACCTCTTCATGATGGGCGCCGCCGGCGTGCAGTTGGCAACGCGCTTCGCAGTCTCCCATGAAAGCATTGCCCACGACAACTTTAAGGATGCCATCATCCGCGCCAATGCCCGCGATGCTGCCGCCACCCCGCAGTTCGACAGTCGGTTGCCCGTCGTCTCTGTCCGCGCCCTCAAAAACAAGGGCACCGACGAGTTCGGGCATCTGCAGCTGGACCTCCTCGGTAAGCTCGAACGCGGCGAAGTTACCCGTGAAGCCGCGCAACTGCAGGTGGAGACTTTCTGGATGGGCGCATTGCGCAAGGCCGTCATCGATGGTGATGTCCAACGCGGTTCACTTATGGCTGGGCAGTCCGTCGGCCTGGTCGATAAGAGCGAAAGCGTACACGATATCATCGTGGATCTGGTCAACGGCACCGAGCAAGAACTGCAGCGCGTGCGCGACGTGCTTTGCCCGTAAGGATATAGGAAAAACGACATTCAGGTACACGGCCCAACCGCGACGCGAAGACAGCGCCGCGGCTGGGCCGCTTTTTTTTGCGCGCTGCTTGAACGCGTTACAGACGGATTGGGCGCGGGGCACGGAGGAGACGCTTGGGACCCATGGGACCAATGCTCTTCACTTAGTGTACCGGCAATGCTTGGTGAGGAGTTGATTTGTGACCGTTAGCGTGACCATTCGCCGAGGTTTTGAGCACCGAAGGTGCGCCCTAAGATAGCCCAGGGCAAGCGCCCG
>JAQWBY010000480.1 GCA_028706165.1 Lentisphaeria bacterium
TGTTTTCGGATTCCATGTTGCCCTTGCTGACCATGGCCTCGCTGATCGTCCTCGGCGGTTTGGGTTTTGAAGTCATCTGGGGGGCGTTGCGGCATGTTTTTTCAGCGCAACGGTTGCCCATGGCGGCGCATGTCCGGCTGGTGTTGATCATGACTATCGCGTTGTCGCTTGGTGGCGCCTTCCTCATTTACCGGCTGGAGGGCGGCTATACGCTGGCTGGGATGTCGCCGCCTCAAGCCCTGGCCAATGCTTTTTTCCATTCGGTGACGACGCGCACGGCCGGCTTCAACGCCATTGATATGTCACGTCAGTGCAGCGCGACCGTTTTTTTGACCTGCATCCTGATGTACATTGGCGGCGCGCCGGGGTCGACGGGTGGCGGGGTGAAAGTGACGACGGTCGGCGTCTTGCTTCTGTTGTTACGCTCCCGGGTGCTGGGTCAGAGCGAGGTGGTTTTTGGCGGTCGGCGGATCAATCCGCAGAGCATTGCCCAAGCATCGGCGATCGTGATGCTGATGGTGATGGCGGTGTCGTTGGGGGTGCTGTTGCTATCGGCGATGATGCCTTCGGAGCCGTTGGGCAACGTCGTCTATGAGGTTATTTCGGCCGCGAGCACGACTGGTTTGAGCGTGGGCACGACGACGCGGCTGGCCAGTGCGGGCAAAGTGGTGATCATGATGCTGATGTTTCTGGGCCGTGTCGGTCCGCTGAGTTTTTTACTGGCCTTGCGGCCGCCGCGGACCAGCATGGTGGAATACCCTGATGCGCGCATAACTATCTGACAGTCTGCGCGCCCGGGGCTGGGCGCTGGCGGCAAAGGAGTAGCGGATATGGACAAACAAATTGCAGTGATTGGCCTGGGTGTCTTCGGCAGTGAGGTGGCGTTGTCCCTGATGAAGCGGAACTTCACCGTGCTGGCCATTGACGAGGACCAGGAGGTCATTGAGAACATTAAAGAGCAAGTGACGCAGGCGATGATTCTGGATACCACCCAGGAGCAGGCGCTGCTGGAAGCCGGTATCCAGGATATGGACACGGTGGTGGTCGCTATCGGCACGGGGCACTTGGAAAACAGCATTTTGACGACGGCGCTGCTGCGGCAGATAGGCGTGAAGTACATCATCGCCCGCGCTGCCAACAAGCTGCACGAGCGTATCTTGCGGCAGGTCGGCGCCCATGAGATCGTCAATCCCGAACGGGAAATGGGCGTGAAGATCGCCAACAAGATTGCGCGGCCGGGCTTTTTGGAGATGTTTTCGTTGACGGACAATGTGTGCGTGGTGGAATTGCCGGTGCCGGACAGTTTTGTGGGGCACACGCTGGAAGAGCTCAATGTCCGCAAGCGCTTCAACATCAATGTGCTGGGCGTGCAGCGGCTGCGCCGCGAAGATGTGGTTGCGACGACGGTGGCGCACAAGGACGATGCCGGCAAGGCCGCGAAGAAGGAGGCCGTGAAAGAAGCGCCGAACGCAGAGGCAGAGGCGGAGGCCGAGCTGGATGACAAGCAGGACGCTCGGCGGATGATCATGAATATTTCTCCGGCGAACGACCGTTTTCAGAAGAGCGATATTTTGTTGGTGATGGGCTATCAGGACGACGTGAACCGCCTTCTGGCGCAGAAATGACGCGCGGCGGCAGATGCGTTTTTTCTGCGGGCTCCGAGCGTGTGCGCAAAGCTGGCCGGGTGGTGTGGATGAGCGGTGACGCGAAGGTGGCAGCATGTCAGGTATAGACACATTCTTTACGGTCACGCGGACCTACCGCCACATTGGCCGCTATAATCGGATTTTGCAGATACTGATTCGCTATGGCTTCGGCTACGTTCTTGATTCATGGCGCTTGCATGTGCCGCGCAGTCTGCGGGAGTTGTGGCAGCGACAACGGCCAGACGACCTGGCGGGCGCTCCCGAGAGCATGCCGGAGCGGGCGCGGTTGGCGTTGATTGAGCTGGGGCCGACTTTTGTCAAGCTCGGGCAAGTGCTGTCAGCGCGGCCGGACTTGATTCCCATTGAGTACGCGCGGGAGTTCACCAAGCTGCAGGATCGGGTGCCGTCCTTTCCATTTGAGGAGGTGCGGGAGATTATTCACGAGGAGCTGGGCGGCCAGTTGGAGGACTTCTTTACGGAGTTCGACCCGGTGCCCGTTGCGGCGGCGTCAATAGCGCAGGGGCATCGGGCGCGGTTGCTGGACGGCACGGACGTCTTCGTCAAAGTCCAGCGGCCGAATATTCGCAAGAATATCGCCATTGATTTGGAAGTGCTAGGCTACCTGGCCACTCAGTTGGAACTGCACAGCGAGGAGCTGGGCTTTTTGCGGCCGACGCGGATTGTGGACGAGTTTGCGCGCAGTTTGTCGGCGGAGCTGGATTTTTCGATAGAGTTGTCGAACCAGCAGCGATTCAGCCGGCAGTTCAGCAAGCGCGCGGGGGTGCGGGTGCCGAGGGTGTTCCCGGATTTATCCACGCGGCGGCTACTGGTGATGGAGTACATCGACGGCGTCAAGGCGTCGGAGATAGACGCCTTGCGCGCGGGTGGCTATGACTTGGCCAAGCTCAGCGATTTGGGCGCCGATCTGGTCCTGGAGCAATTTTTTGACCATGGTTTTTTTCATGCCGATCCGCATCCTGGCAACATGTTCATTATGCCTGGCGATGTGATTTGCTACGTTGATTTTGGCATGATGGGGTGGATAACGCCGAGTGAGCGCAACGACTTTGCGAATTTGCTGGTGGAGATACTGGCGGGTCACTATCAGCCGGCGGTGCATTATCTGTTGCGGCTGACGCATTGTGAAGGCGAGCCGGACATGGGCGAGTTGGAGCGGGATTTGGAGATGCTCGCCAGCCGTTATTTCCACGGCAACATTGCGCAGTTTGACGTCGGCGGGGCTCTGCAGG
>JAQWBY010000481.1 GCA_028706165.1 Lentisphaeria bacterium
TGGGCACGCCCCAGTCGATGGCGAGATCGGGGTCGTCATAGCGGATGCCGCCCTCGGCGGCGCGACAGTAAAAGTGATCGCATTTGTAGCTGATGACCGCGCTCTCGCTGAGGACGGCGAAACCATGCGCGAAGCCGGGCGGAATAAAGAGGCCGCGGAGGTTTTCCGCCGAGAGGTCCACAGTCAGATGCCGGCCATAGCTGGGCGACCCCGGGCGCAAGTCCACCACGACATCGCGAATACGGCCGCTCAGAACCCGGATGTACTTGGCCTGAGCATGCTCGCCGCGCTGAAAATGCAGACCGCGAATGGTGCCGTACACGGACTGCGATTGGTTGTCCTGAGCAAAAACGGTAGCAATGCCATGCGCGGCGAAATCGCGCTGGTTATAGCTTTCGAAAAAATACCCGCGTCCGTCGCAATGCAGCGTCGGTTCAACGATGACGACGCCGCTGATATCAGTGTCGATGAAGATCATGGTGCTCCGTGTGAACATTCCTGGGGTGCTATTTGCTGGTGGTGCGCGGGTCTATGCCTGATTGGCCGGTTCTCCGGTTATCGCCGTCGTCGCAGACCGTTTTTGTTATCAGCGGGCGATGGGTTCGCGTTCATCGAGCAGTGGCTGGTCGAGGATGCTCTGGCCGGCGGCGTCCCAAGCGCGGATGTGTCCGCCAATGAGGCCATCGCGGTTGAAGAACAGCTGGTAGCGGCGGCGGCTTTCGGGGCAAGTCAGCTCAATGCCATCCTGAGTTTCGGTTTGGAGCAGCCGCGCCTGGGCAAGTTTTTGGATGGGCGCCAGGCCGACTTGCAGCAAGTGCAGGAAACGCGTCTTCTCGCCGTCTGCGGCGGGCGACACTTCCAGGCGATAGCGGCCGTACTGGTTTTCGGGCTTGGCGAAGCGTTTTTCCTGGTCGAAGATTTCCCAGTTGCGGCCGTTGGTCCAATATTCCTTGCCGGGGCCGCCGATGATCTCGTACTTGGCGGCGATGGGCAGGAGCGTCCTGACGGCCATGGCGCCCTGGCCATTGCCGGCCTGGAAGAGCTCCGGCGCCAGCGCGGTCGGTTCGTTCTGGGTATGCCACAGCCACACTTTCTGTTGGTCCGGTGCAACGGAGCTGACCCGGTCATAGACCACAAAGCAGTCCGGCGCCAGGTACACGAACTGGCGGATGGCCTCACGGCATTTCTCGTCCGAGTAGCACAGCGTGGCGTCGCCACCGCTGACCACGTGGTAGGGCGACTGGTCGAAGCCGAGATTGACGGCCTTGCGGCGGGCGTTCTGGCCGCCGTCGCTGAAGAGCTTTGCGGTGATTTTCGGCGCGTTGGCCGGGTACCAGTGGCGGGCCAGTGGCTCGTCGGCCATGCGAATCAAGACGCTGTTGTGGGCAAGGGTCTGGGGATAATAGGTCAGGTGGTGTTCCGCCCCATCGCGAGTGCCGGTGTCCAGCGCCTGATAACCGTGCTTGTAGATGACGAAGCTGTTTTCGTCGTAGTGCTGATGGCCGTCGTACAGGGCACCGGCCTTGAGCGATGCGTAGGTCGCGTCAGCGCGAAAACCTGAGCGCATGTTGACCAATCCGTAGGAGGGGAAGAATTCACCGAGACGGCCGTCGCTGATGACGGCTTCGGGATTGTCAATGACGGCCTTGGCGTCAAAGTTGGTCAGCAGGAATGGCGTAAAGGGAAAGCTCCCGGTGCTGACGCGTTTGTCGCCGGGCAGGAGAGCCATGAGCGCCTGCGTGATCTTCGCTTGCTCGGGAAAATCACGACCATAGAAGTGGATGGCCTGCGCCAGGTGCGTGTACATCAGGCCCGTGCCAATGGCATTGCTGCTGTGATAAGCGTCGCCCCAGCCAAATTCATAAAACCGGCCGTCGGCGCCGAGAATGCTCATCCAGTTGAAGTAGTTGGCGTAGTCGCGCATGTGAACCCAATGCTGCCGCCCGTCAATGCCACAGGCCGACTGTAGCGAATGCAGGAAGTTGTAGCTCGCCCAGGGATAGGCGCCAAGACTGTAGCCGACGGTGGGGGAAATGAGCAGGCCCTTGCCGCCGGACACCTCGTCACGCCGTTGCATAACGGTAACGTAGTGTTCATAGCCGGGACGCAGCAGCTCCTCGGCGAGGGCGTCGTCAACCCCGGCTTTATAGCCGACCAGGCCGCCGTACCAGCGCAGTGTTGCCTCGCCATAATAGCCGTCGCCCGCGCCTCCGCCATTACGCTGGTAGCCCGGGTTCTGCATGTGCTTGATGTGCTGCAGCAGCGGCAGCAGAATCTCCCGCCGCTCGTCCGGCGTGAGCGTGTCATAAAGCCAGTCGTAGGCAGCCAGCCCGCAAGTGCGTGAGAAATTGTACCAGCTGGGCATGATCCGCGAATGCTCCGACAACTGCACAAATTTCACCAGCAGACGCAAGTACGCGATGGCCTTCACACGGTACTCCTCCTTGCCAGTGATCAGCCAGGCCAAGGCACATTCATTGGCGGGAAAGCCGCCGTCAGACTTGACGCCATATTGGCAGTTGTTCTGATTGCCGCGATTGCGGATGAAGACCATCCGGCCCTCGTCGTCAAGTCGCACATAGTCCGGCAGGAATTCCAATTCAGTGGGCGGCTCATAGCTACCGACTTTGCGCAGGAGCGTCGCGAGGTAGCTCTTGGCGCTGCCATTGGCGTAGTCGCGCAAGCCCGGCAGCATGTCCTGGTTGATGAACAGCCGCGGGCGGTCCGGGCGAATCTTCGCCACGACCTCGTCAACGCTTGGCGGCGGTAGACCCTCGGCCATGGCCAGACTTACGGGCATAGCGAGCAACAACATTGTTTTCAACAGGTGCATGATCGGTCCTTTGACTTAACTAGCCACGATTATCGCCATGCGGCGGCGCTTCGACGATGTTG
>JAQWBY010000482.1 GCA_028706165.1 Lentisphaeria bacterium
CGCAATGACAAGGGCAAAGACACTCAAAGGGCGAATGACCGGACATTTCATGGGCATACTCATAGCGTGGGATGATAATGGTCAAGCGGCACTTCGTGCCAGGCTGCTTGCTGGCTGCCTGAACAGGCTGAAGTATATCACCGCGCAGGCCATAAAACAACATCGCCGGTCGTACGCCAGAGGCATGCTCTGGCGTACGACCGGCGGTGGGTCAGCAACTCAGCAATAGCCCTCAGTTCTTGAACCAGAAGGCGCCGTCAGTGGCGTCTTTGTTGACGGGTATGTTGCTGAATTTCATGGTCGCGGCGTGACCGTCGCAGAAGACGGCGTTCATGGCGCTCATGGAGTTATGCCTGATGGTGCCGCCGTTCTGTACGATGTTGTCCTTGGCACTGCAGTGGGGATCGGGGTAACTGCCACCCTGCCGATCAATGTCCATCACGCACATACGAGCCGATGGAGTCTTAATCGTCAAGGGGCCGAGCCCCTTGCCTGCGTAGTCACTGCCGCCGGCAACATTCAGACCGTAGTGCCGGCTGTCAGTCGTGACGCTGTAAGGGAAGGACGTCGGACACGCGTATGGGTCTATGGGCAGGCGACCACCGCTGACCGTAGTCAAATAGCGTTCGTTGCCATAGGTCGCACCCGGATGGCTGTATTTCATCAAGGCGTCCTGCCATTTGCCACTCCACTGCGCAGTAACATTGTAGGCATTGAAATTCTGGTTGGATTTGGGGTACGTGTCGTTGTGATCGTCGGCATAGAGGCTCATAAAGAGCCCGATTTGCTTGAGATTATTGACGCAGCTGATGGTCCGCGCCTTGTCACGCGCCTTCGCCAAAGCCGGCAGCAGCATGGCCGCCAAGATGGCGATGATCGCAATCACCACCAACAACTCAATCAGAGTAAAGCGGATAAGTCGGTTCTTCATGATGGGTCACGCTCTTTCGTCTGTTGGGTTTTAGAGATACTCGCAACCTGTTGCGTATTCGAGGGCCACCTATGGATAAATCCTGCTCAAACTGCATTATACCATTATCCGAGAACGAATCCAAACCATAACTGCGAAAATCTGCCCTGCTCAGTTGACAAAATACCGACATTGTGCCACCAAACGCCGGCAAACCCGCTGATATTTGCGCTGGGATCGTTTTTCCACGTCGTAGCCACGCCCATTGCAGTAGTCCATTGCGGACAGGGTTCTGCCTTGGCGGCGCGCCTTGTTCCCTTCATTGCGCCAAGCGGCGGCGGGGGGTATCTTATGGAAGACCATGGCGACGGCAGGCACGCCCTGAGTCGTGCCCGAAAGCGGCGCCAAAGAGCAGAGACAACGACCGGCTGTGAAATCAACCAGGGGCGGCGATGCGGTGATACGTCCTCAGCACATTATACTTGGTTTTCTAATGACGGGAGTGTGTGCCATGAGTAATTCAATGACTGGTGGGAATTCGGCGGCCGTACGGCCGGCGGCGGTGGCGGGCTCGTTCTATCCCGGCAAGGCCGATGCCTTGCGCAAGGAAGTCCAGCGCCTACTGGATGGTGCCGGCGACGTCCACCCAGGCGGGAAAGTCCTGGGCGCCATGGCACCGCATGCGGGTTATGTGTATTCCGCGCGCTTTTCGGCACCGGTCTTCAAGGCACTGGGCGCATGTGAGATCGACACCGTGGTCATCATCGGCCACGACCTGGGTGCCAACGCCCCAGGCATTCTCGCAGTGCTCAGCGATGTCGACGCCTACGATACGCCGCTCGGACAAGTGCCCGTGGATGTCGCCATGGTCAAGGCCATGCGGGACGTGCCGGGCATCATGATCCACAACGGCATCCACGCCCGTGAGCACAGCATCGAAGTCCAGCTGCCCTTTTTGCAGGTGGTCAAGCCCGGCGTCAAAATCGTTCCGGCATTCATGGGCGAGGTGTCGGTCGAGAACTGCCGCCGCTTTGTCGAGGCACTGGAGAAAGCCGCTGGCGGGAGCCGGCTCTTCTTCTTGGCCAGCACCGACTTATCGCATTACCCCGCCTATGACGACGCCATCGCGCTGGACAAGACGACCATGGCGCTGGTCAGCGCCATGGACCTGCAGGGACTCTGCGACCGCCAGACCGGCAAGGGCGTCGATGCACCCAACACCCAGACCGCTATCTGCGCCGCCGGCGGCGTCATCACCGCACTGACTTTCGCCCAAAAACACGGCGCTAACGAGGTGAAAATTCTCGCCCGCGGCAATTCCGGCGACGCGCGTGGCGGCGACCTCGCCAGCGTGGTCGGCTACGCGTCGGCAATCTTTGTCGATACGCGCACGACCAACGCCGGAAAACAGCCCGCCGGCGACGCCGCTGCCGCCGCCAAGGCAGCACCAGACGCAACGCCAGCGGCCGCGGCCGCGCCGGAATTCGCCCTGAGCGCGGCGGCGCAAGCCGAGCTGCTGAGCTTGGCGCGCAACCGCATCAGCGCAGAAACCCGCCGCGAGACTTGGGCTTATCGGCCGCCGGTGGCGTTGACAGAGTTGCAGGAGCCAGCAGCGGTCTTCGTCACGCTGACCAAAGACAGCCAGCTCCGCGGCTGCATCGGCACGACCATGGCTCGCGAGCCCCTCTGGGCCGCCGTGGAAGACGCCGCCTGCGCCGCGGCCTTTGAAGACAACCGCTTCACGCCCGTGCAGGAGGACGAACTGAAGCGGCTCCGCGTCGAAATATCGGTACTGTCGCCCATGCAGCCGGTGACTTCCGCCGACGCCGTGCAGCCGTTCAAGCACGGCGTGCTAATCCGCGCGGGCTATCACAGCGGCTTGTTCTTGCCACAGGTGTGGGAACAACTGCCAGACAAAGAGCAGTTCCTCAGCGTCCTCTGCGAACACAAGGCCGGCCTCCCCGGCGATGCCTGGCGCCGC
>JAQWBY010000098.1 GCA_028706165.1 Lentisphaeria bacterium
ATTGGCCCTTTCCTCCCCCTCGCGCTCCCCCACCTATCCCTTTTCTGCTCAGCGCCTTGCGGCAATCGCTTCGCGTTTGCCGCAAGGCGCTGAGCGTCAGCAGCTGAGGGTTCGGACCGGGCTTTTCACCACTATTTTCGCAGAAGTCATGGCTATTTTATGGCTAAAGAAAGACGGAAAGCACGCTTACGGCAGGCAAATATAGTTTTCGGATGACCTCTCCTGCGCTGGCGGGGGGGCATAACGCCTCGCTATCGTTCAGCCGGCGATAGTGCCCTTGATGTCGAGGCCGTCGTAGGCGAGGAAGACGCCTGGGGGTAGTTTGGCCTGGTTATCGGCGTAGGCGATATCGTGGGTGAGGTGGGTGAGGTAGGTCTTGGGGACTTGTAGGCGCTGGGCTTGGGCGATGGCCTGTTCGAAGCAGAGGTGGGTGTAGTGTGGAGTCCAGCGCAGACCGTCGATGACCATGGCGTCGAGGCCCTGGAGGAGCGGGTAGGAGCTTTCTGGGATGGCGCTGCAGTCGGTCAGGTAGGCGACATTGCCGATGCGGTAGCCCATGGCGTGGCCATGGCCGTGGATGAGCGGAATGGGCTGGATGGGGAGGTCACCGACGCGGATGAGGTCCTGGCCGTCGAGTTCCCGCAGTTCGATGCGTGGGATGAGCCAGCCGTGTTTGAAGTCGTGGTCGTTGAAAATGTAGTCGAAGTGATTGCGGATGAAGTCGGTGTCGTGCTTGCGGGCGTAGAGAGGCAGTGCCTGGCGACGGAGCCGGGTGAAGCCGCGGAGATCGTCGATGCCATGGAGGTGATCGGCGTGGGTGTGGGTGAGGAAGACGGCATCGACGTGCATGACGTGTTGGCGGATGACCTGTTCGCGGAGATCGGGACCGACGTCGATGAGGACGCTGGTGTCATCCGTGTGGATCCAGGCGGCGGCGCGCAGGTGACGGTCACGAGGGTCGGTGGAGTGGCAGACGGGGCAATCGCAGCCGATCATCGGCACGCCGTGTGAGGTGCCGGTGCCGAGCAGGGTGAGGGTGAAATCCATAGGGTGGGTGCACTTCTTAGCGGTGGCGTGTGGGTGGCGGGCCGTGGGGGGCTGGGGCATCAGACGTCGATGGCGACCTTTGGGCATTGGCTGAGGAAACGACGCGGGTTATGGAAGAAGACGCCCTCGACGGTGGCGTCGTCGTAGCCGCGGCGGCGCATTTCGAAGATGGCCTGGTGGAGGGTGCCGGGGTCGGAGGGCCCCCAGTCGCCGGAGGCATCAACCAGCATGTGGTCGGTGCCGAAGCGCTCCAGAGTGTCCACCACGCGCGGGGGGGAATTTTTGGTGATGGGGTAGATGGTCATGGACGCCCAGAAGCCGGCGTCACGGATCATGGCGATGGTGTGTTCTTCGGCGTGGTCGAAGCAGACCTTTTCGGGCTTGATATCGTTGCGGGCTTTGAGTGCGTCGAGCATCATGGCGGTGCCTTTGAGCTTATCATGGAGGTGCGGGGTATGGATCCAGATAAGCTGATCGAGCTTGACGGCTAGATCGACCTGTTCCTCAAAGATGGTCATTTCGTTGCGGGTATTTTTGTTGGTGCCGATTTCGCCGACGCCGATGGCGTTGGGCTTGGCCAGGAATTCGGGTATGAAGGAAATGACTTCGCGGGCGAGGGCGACGTTTTCGGCTTCTTTGGGGTTCATGCAGATGTAGCAGTAGTGCTTGATGAGGTACTGGGCGGCGCGGGTGGGTTCGAAGGTGGTGATCTGGGTGAAGTAGTCGTAGAAGGCCTGTGCGGAGGGCCGGTCGTAGCCCGCCCAGAAGGCTGGTTCGCAGCAGGCGACGGTGTGCATCAGCGCCATGCGCTCGTAGTCGGCCGTCGTGCGTGCGATCATGTGAATATGTGGTTCGATGACTCGCATTGTCTTCCCTAGAATAGTATATTTGGCGGTTTGCGGCTGGCGCTTGGCGGCACCGTGCGCCGGCGATGGCCGGCCCCTGGCAGTCGTGAGCTGAAAGTAACCCCCGGACGAGCCTTTTTCCAGCTTGGCGGCCTGTGTCAGTGCTGATTTTGGGCTCTGCGCGTCGATACGACTGGCCAGGTGCAAACGGGAAATGTTGGATGACCCAAGAGTGTGGAGTATAGCATGTCTGAACATACGGGCGATCAGGTCTTGGCGGTAGCGGCGAGCGCGGCGCGCTTGCGCGCGGAGCTAGGCAAGGTCATTGTTGGCCAAAGCGAGGTCATTGAGCAGATCATCATCACCATGCTTGCCGGCGGCCACGCGTTGCTGACGGGCGTGCCGGGGCTGGGCAAGACCTTGCTGGTCAAGAGCATTGCGCAGCTTTTCTCGCTGAGCTTCAAGCGCATCCAGTTCACACCGGACTTGATGCCGGCTGACATTTTTGGCACGGAAGTGATGGACGAGGGCAGCCACGGCGGTGCACGGGGCTTCCGATTTATACCCGGGCCGGTTTTTGCCAATCTGGTGCTGGCGGACGAGATCAACCGGACGCCGCCGAAGACGCAGGCGGCGCTGCTGGAGGCCATGGGCGAAGGCCATGTCACGGCAGGCGGGCAGACCCACGAATTGGCCCGGCCCTTCTTTGTGCTGGCCACGCAGAACCCCATTGAGTTGGAAGGGACCTATCCGTTGCCGGAGGCGCAGCTGGATCGTTTCCTGCTCAATATCGTCATGGACTATCTACCCCTGGCTGACGAGGAGCGCATGGTCAAGGAAACGACCTCGCCGGATCTGGCGCAGCTGGCGGCGGTGCTTAGTGGCGACGACGTGATCGCGTTGCAGCGGCTGGTGCGGGAAGTGCCGGTGTCGGACAACGTGGTGTCTTACGCTGTGCGGCTCTGCGCGGCGACGCGGCCACGGACTGAGCACGCGGCGGAGCGCGTCAACGAGATGGTGCAGTGGGGCGCGGGATCCCGCGCGTCGCAGGCGCTGATTCTGGCCGGTAAGGCCCGGGCGCTGCTGGCGGGGCGACGGAATATCGCTTGCGAGGACGTGCGCGAGCTGGCGTTGCCGGTGTTGCGCCATCGCGTCATCACCAACTTCCGGGCGGATGCCGAGGGGATCAGTTCCGAGCAGCTCATTCGTGACATCATCGCCGCCGTCGCCGAATAGCGCGGGAGCGCGGCAGGCCAATTCCCACCAATGAACATCACGGCAATTGCGGCCGAGCGTCGTAATTGCCCTGCCGGCTGGCACCGTTGAAATGGCGTCCTCGCATTGCCGATGCGTCAGGCAACTGCGGAGCCCGGCGTCAGCGGGTAATTATTCCCCTCATTTATTATGCTGGACACAGCTATGAAAACATTACGTGAGCATCCCTTGGTGCGCCGTCATTTGGACGGCCCGGGCGGCATTTCGGCCTTGTTGCCGATAGCCGTGCCGATGATTATCTCGCAGATATTCGACACTCTGATGACCTTTGTTGACCGGCTGTACCTGGCCTATGTCGGCAAAGAGGAGATTGCGGCCTGCATGAGCGGCGGGATTACCGCGTGGTTGTGCATGACGCTTTTTGTGGGCATCATCGGCTACTCGTCGACGATAGTGGCGCATCACTATGGTGCCAAGCGCTTTCGCGAGTGTCCGCTGGTGGTGTATCAGGGGCTGTTGCTGGCGGTGCTGTCCTATCCTTTGGTGTTGGTGGTAGCCAGTTTTGCATCGCGCATATTTACCTCCGGCGGTCATGATCCGGTCTTGGCGGAGCTTGAGCTGCAGTACTTCTGGTACATGGCCTTTGGCGGCATCCTCGCTTTGTTGCGGACTGCGGTGGCGTCGTTTTTTGCCGGCATCGGCAAGACCAAAGTGATCATGTGGGCGAACAGCACGGCGCTGCTGGTGAATCTGGTGGCCAATTACGTCCTTATCTTCGGGAAGCTGGGCTTGCCGGCCATGGGCTTGAAAGGTGCGGCGATCGGCACGCTGATGGCCAGTGCGACGATGACGGTGGTGATTTGCGTGGCGTTCCTGCGGGAGATTCGCCGCGCGCCGTATTCGGCGACGTGGGCGGACGTGCATTACAACTGGCGCAATTTGCGGGCGCTGTTGCGCTTTGGCCTGCCCAATGGTGTTGAGAATCTCCTAGGGATGGGCTCCTTCGTGGCGGTGGTGACCAGTTTCAACAGTTATGGCGCCAACGTGGCGGCGGCGACGACGATTGTGTTCAGCTGGGACTTGGTGTCGTTCTTTCCGTTGATAGGCATTCAGGTCGGAGTGTGCACCTTGGTGGGGCAATGCATGGGGGCGAAGAACCCGGCAGGGGCAGAGCAGGCGGCGTATTCGGGTTTCAAGCTGGCGCTGGTTTATTCGGGTTTGGCGCTGGTGATATTCTGCACCATTCCGCAGGTGCTGGTGGGGATTTTTACGCCGGACAATGTGCCGGGTTTGGACTACGGCGCAGTGCGGGAATTGGCGGTACAGATGTTGCGCCTGGCGGCACTTTACCTGATGTTTGACGGCATCGTGTTGGTGTCATCGGGTGCCTTGCGTGGTGCGGGAGATACCCTGTGGGTGATGATCGTCGGCACAATTTTGCAGTGGACGAACGCCGGCGTCGTGCTTATAGGCGTGCATGTTATGCAGTGGCAGCCCATATATGCCTGGCTGGTGTTTGTTTTTGCCATCATGACAACCAGCGCTGTTGTGTTTATGCGATTTAAGCATGGCAAGTGGAAGAGCATAACAATGCTTGAGCCAGTGGAGGAGGGCAGCGCATGAGCGATTGGAGTGACAAGCGCATTCATTTTACGGGTGTCGGCGGGGTGGGCATGGCCGGCCTGGCGCATATCTGCGCTGATTTGGGCTGTTGCGTCAGTGGCAGCGACGTGGCGGATTCGGCGATGCTGGCGTCGCTACGGCAGCGCGGCCTGGCCGTGCGCGTCGGGCATGACGACGTGTTGCCCGGCCCGCCGGATAGGCTGGTCTTCTCGTCGGCCGTTCCTGAAGACGACCCCGAACTGCGGGAGGCCGTTCGGCTGGGCATCGCGGGCATGCGTCGCGGCGAGTTTCTAGGCGAGCTGGCCCGGGCCTTTCCGCAAACGGTGGCGGTAGCCGGGTCTCATGGCAAGACCAGCACTACGGCCATGATCGCGCATATCTGCCGGCAGGCCGGCATGGCGCCTGGCTATCTGGTCGGCGGGCTGGTCAATGGTTGGGAGCGCGCGGCCGGTGCCGGGCGCGGCGAGATGCTGGTGGCCGAGGTCGATGAAAGCGACGGTACACAGGTGTTTTTTCATGCGGACATCGCCGTTATTCTTAATATCGACGACGATCACTGCTGGAGCCACGGCGGGGTCGAGGCGCTGGAACGCTGTTTTGTGGATTTTGCCCGCAATGCGCGGCGGGTGGTGGCCTGGCGCAGCGACAGCTGTGTGCGGCTGCTGGGCGGTTTGCCGCAGGTTGAATTCGTGGACGAAGCGCTGGCGCTGTCGTCACCGGTGCCGCTGGCGTTGTCAGGCCGGCACAATCGGGTGAATGGCGCGGTGGCGGTGGCGGTGGCGGGTTTGCTGGGCGTGCCTGCGGTGCAGGCGCGCGCGGCGTTGCTGAGCTACCCGGGTGTGCAGCGGCGTCTGAGCGAGCGCTATCGTCGCGCGGACGGCGGGCTGGTGGTGCTGGAAGATTACGCGCATCACCCGGCGGAACTGCGGGCGACGCTGGACGCGATCGGCGAGGCCTACCCGGGCTACCGCCGGCTGCTGCTGTTCCAGCCCCATCGCTACGAGCGCGTGAAGCGCTATGCCGCCGAATTTGCGGCGATTTTGGCCGAAGCCGAGCAGTCGTGGGTGATGGCGCCCTTTGCCGCGTGGCGGCATGACGAGGAGATCGCCGATCCCGAGGTGATTGTCCGGCTGGCGCGGGAATGCTCGTCCGGCGGCGCGGTGGCGTTTTTGCCCAATAACCCGCCGCAGGTGGCGGCGGCCTTGCTGCAGGCACTGGCGGCGCGGCCGACGGCGGAGCCGCAGCTGCTGGCGCTGATCGGCGCCGGCGATATCAGCGCAGTCTGGCCGGTTTTGCGTGCCGCGTTGGATGCAGTTAATGCATCCACAGATTCCGCAGATTAACGCAGATTATTTTTTGAGGGTGGCCGCCTGGGAATGCCGTGATTTTAGCAAGTCCCGACTTGCGCTGTAGGCGCAGTATTATCGACAGCAATCGACGGCAATCGACAGCAATCGACAGCAATCGACGGCAATCGACGGCAATCGACAGCAATCGAGGGCAATCGACGGCAATCGACAGCAATCGACGGCAAACAGTCCCCACGGTCCAGTCCATGGGACCATGCCTCGTGAGACGTGAGTCCTCGTCCCAGTGCCGCGCAGATGCTGCAGGATGGCGGCGGGGCCGGGAGCGGCGGCGGAGCTCAGGTCGTGTATAGTAAATACACAGAATGTCCCCGGACTAGCACCCCGGGGTGTTTTATATGAGGGACTGGGCTGGGTGCCCGGTAAACACAACGACGAAGGATGACAGGAATCAGCTATGCCTCCCAATTTTGTATTTCAGATGCAGAACATGTCCAAGTTTTATACGGACAAACCGGTGTTGCAGAATTTCAATTTGTCTTTTTATCTCGGGGCGAAGATCGGTATTGTTGGTGAGAACGGTTCGGGCAAATCGACGCTGTTGCGCATCATGGCGGGTTTGGATACGGAGATTCAGGGCACGGCGCAGATCAGCAAGGGCTGCCGGGCGTTGCTGGTGCCGCAGGAACCGCGGCTGAATCCGGAGAAGAATGTACGCGGCAATCTGGAGGAGGCGATGGCGCCGATTCAGGCGTTGATTGACCGCTATGACGAGGTCATGGGGCGCATGGGCGATGATTTGCCGGAGAAGGAGATGAACAAGCTCAATGACGAGTTTGATTTTCTGCAGAATGAGATTGACCGGCTGGACGGGTGGAATATGGACCACCTATTGGACGTTGCTTCGGAGGCGTTGGTGTTGCCGCCGGACGACGCGGACGTAGCGACCTTGTCTGGCGGTGAGCGCCGCCGAGTGGCTTTGTGCAAGGCGCTGCTGGAGAAGCCGGATCTGCTGCTGCTGGACGAGCCGACGAACCATCTGGATGCCGAGACGATCAGCTGGCTGGAGAAGACGCTGCGGGAATACCCGGGTACGGTGATTATCGTCACCCACGATCGCTATTTTTTGGACAACATCACCAAGTGGATACTGGAGATTGAGAACACGCGGGGCATACCTTTCGAGGGCAACTACTCGTCGTGGCTGAAGCAGAAGCAGGAGCTGCTGCGGATACAGGAGAAGAAGGAGAGCCTGCGGCAGCAGATTCTGGCGCACGAGCTCGAATGGATCAACAGCACGCCGGCAGGCCGCCTGAAGAAGAACCAGGCACGCGTGAACCGCTACGAGGAATTGGCCGGCCACGGCTTTGAGGTGCGCAAGGATGACATCAGCATCCAGATCCCGCCGGGACCGCGGCTGGGTGACCGGGTGCTCAAGGTCAGCGGGCTCTGCAAGGGCTATGACGGCCGGCCCTTGATCGACCACTGTGATTTCGAGTTGCCGCGCGGCGGCATTGTCGGCGTCATCGGCCCGAACGGCATCGGCAAGACGACGCTGTTCCGCATGATCATTGGGCAGGAACAGCCGGATGCCGGGCGCATTGAGCTCGGCGAGACCGTGCAGCTGTCCTACGTGGATCAGCATCGCGACGCGCTGGACGATAAGAAGACGGTGTTTGAGGAGATCAGCGGCGGCAACGAAGAGCTGCAGCTGGGCGATCGCCGCATTAATGCGCGCGCGTATCTGTCGCGCTTCAACTTCCGCGGGCCGCAGCAGCAGAAGCTGGTGGGGCAGCTCTCGGGTGGTGAACGCAACCGGGTGCACTTGGCCAAGCTCCTGCGTACGGGCGGCAATCTGCTGCTGCTGGACGAGCCGACGAACGACCTCGATGTCAACACCATGCGGGTGCTGGAAGAGGCGCTTATCGAGTTTCCGGGCTGCGCGATGGTCATCAGCCACGACCGCTTTTTCCTCAATCGCATTTGCACCCATCTGCTGATTTTCAACGGCGATGGCAAGCTCAGCTGGTTTGAGGGCAACTTCGAGTCCTACGAGGAACGCGTGCTGGCGCAGGACGGCGAACGGCTGTTGCATCGCCGCAGTCGCTACCGGGCACTGCCGAAATGATAACGGGCTAGGGCAGCGATGGTTGCGCACAGAGCCGCGCATTGGCATGATGAGCATGCCAGGCGCGGCTTTTTCGTGGCTCAGTCTTCTTGTGGGCGGTTGTGGCGGCTGATGATCTGGTAGGCGAGGATGGCCAGGAAGGTGATTGCCAGGAGGATGGTCGACAGGGCGTTGATCAGCGGCATGGACCCGCGCTTGATCATGCTGTAGATGTGGATGGGTAGGGTGGTGGAACCCGGGCCGGCGACGAAGAAGGAGATGACGAAGTCGTCAATGGACAACGTGAAGGCCAGCAGCGCGCCGGCCATGATGCCCGGGAAGATCACGGGGATGAGGATGCTCCAGGTGGTGGTCCAGGAATTGGCGCCCAGATCGCGGGCGGCTTCGATGATGGTGACATCGAAATCCTGCAAGCGCGACAGCACGGCCATTGCGACGTAGCTGATGCAGAAGGTGATGTGCGCCAGAATGACCGTGGTCAAGCCGAGATTGACCTTCAAGGCGACGAAGAAGAGCAGCATGCTGATGCCCAACAGAATCTCCGGCACGACCAGTGGCGTATAGACCAGGAAGTAATGGGCGTTTTGGATGCGGCCGCGGTAGCGGTGGAGGGCGATGGCGGCGGTCGTGCCGATGATTGTCGAGGCCGCCGTGGCAATGACGGCGACGACGAGGGTATTGCGTAGGGCGTGCCAGATTTCGCGGGCGCTGAAGAGCTGCTCGTACCACTTGAGAGTGAAGCCGCCCCAGGAGCCGCCGGTACGCGACGCGTTGAAGGAGTTGATCACCAGCAGGATGATCGGTAGATAAAAGAAGAGCAGGGTGGCCCAAGTCAGCATGCCCGGCAGTTTGCTTTGCTTGATCATCAGACGACCTCCTTCGCGGGCGTGGGGCCGCTATCCGCAGTCTTTTTGCCGCGGAGGAAGTAAATGAGGGGAATGATCATGACCAGCGTGAGCACTGCGGCGAGCGCGCTGGCGGCCGGCAGATTGCGGTCCACAAAGGTCCGCTGGGCGATGACGTTGCCGATCATCTGCGAGCCGATGCCACCAACGACGTCGGGAATGACGTAGCTGCCGATGCTGGGAATGAGCACCATCAGGCAGGCTGAAAGAAGGCCGTTGTAGACCCCGGGGATGAAGACGCTGAAGAAGGCGCGTAGGCGGCCGGCGCCGAGGTCCATGGCGGCCTCGATCAGCGAGAAGTCGAATTTTTCGGCGGCTGCGTAGAGGGGTAGGATGGCGAAGGGCAGTTCGGTGTAGACCATTACCAGCAGGACGGCCTCGGGGCGGTAGAGCAGCAGGGTGTCTGGCGAGGCCAGGTGGCAGAAGACCAGGATGCTCTTGAGGATGCCGTCGGGATGCAGGACGGCCTTCCAAGCGAAGATGCGGATGAGGAAGCTGGTCCAGAAGGGAATGATGGTGAGGAAGAGTACGAGGTCGCGCTTCCAGGGTTTGCAGCGCGCGATGTAGTAAGAGATGGGAATGGCGACGGCCAGGGTGATGGTGGTCGTGACTGCGCTGAGCCAGACCGTGCGGAAGATGATCTCCGGGTAGTTGGGATTGCGTAGACTGAACAGGGTGTGCCAGGTCCAGCCATCGGCGATGCCGCCGCTGGGGTCGGCCGGCTTGAGGGCGATCGCCAGGATGATCAGGGTGGGCAGCAAAAAAAAGACCAGCAGCCACAGCATGGACGGCGCGGTCAAACTGCATTCGCCCCAGAGTCGGCGGCGTTTAGGTGTCATGGGGAAACCTCAACCATGAATTAACTCAATGTAGAACCACGAATGGACGCGAATAAACACAAATAAGGGAGTGTTGAAAAGGAAGGACAGCCATGGGGGGCGGCCGAGGTGTGTATCTGTTCTCAGTTCGCTTCAGGAACGTGACGATGCCCTGCTGCAGTTGGGCTGGCTTTATGGTTGTGACGACGCCTCTTTGTTGTGGGGCTCGCCAGTTGTGTCAGTCGCGTCATCGTTGTCGCTGTCGTCATTTTCGCCGACGCTCTGGGGCGGCATTTCGAGCAGCTCTTCGTCTTTTTCGCTGTAGCGTTCGAGCATGAAGCCGTCGTCGGCAAACCACGAGATGAAGACTTGGTCGCGCCATTGGATGCGCTTTTCGTCCAGCATGAAGCGGGTGTGCTGGCGGGAGATGGAGATGCGCCAGTCGTCGCCGATCGACACCCAGTAGCGTGTGTGGTCGCCCTGGTATATCACGTCTTCGACCACGCCGGGCAGCACATTGTACTTCGGATTCGCCGCCGGCTGCTCCAGCGCTATTTGAAATTTTTCTGGTCTGATACTGAGGTGGACGAGGTCGCCTTTGGCGAGTTTTTTATCGTTGAAGCAGAGCATGCGTGGGAGTCCTGGCACATCGATGCGGCAGTATTCGGCGTCGACGACGTCGCTGATGCGTCCATCGAAGAAGTTCGTATCGCCGATGAAGGCGGCGACGAAGCTGCTTTTGGGCGCCTCGTAGATTTCGGCGGGGGTGCCGATTTGTTCGACGCGGCCGTTGTTCATGACGGCGATGCGGTCGCTGATGCTCATGGCTTCGCCCTGGTCGTGGGTGACGTAGATGAAGGTGATGCCGACCTCATCGTGGATGAGGCTGAGTTCGAGGAGCATGCGCTGGCGGAGTTTGAGGTCAAGAGCGGCGAGAGGCTCGTCCAAGAGCAGCACACTGGGTTTGAGGATGAGTGCGCGGGCGATGGCCGTGCGCTGTTTCTGGCCGCCGCTGATCTGCGTGGGCTTTTTGTCCGCATGGTCTTGCATTTGGATCAGGGTGAGCATGCGGTCGACTTCGTCGCGAATTTCGGCTTTGGGGCGTTTGGCGACTTTGAGGCCGAAAGCGATGTTTTCACGCACGGTCATGTGCGGGAACAGCGCGTAGTTCTGGAAGACCGTGTTGACCTTGCGCATGTTGGGGGGCAGGTCAGTGATATCGCTGTTATCCAGGATAATGCGGCCGGAATCCGGCGCTTCAAAGCCCGCCAGCATGCGCAGTAGCGTGGTCTTGCCGCAACCGCTGGGACCGAGGATGGAGAAGATTTCGCCGCGCTGGATGGCCAGGGTGACGTTGTTCACTGCACGCGTCGTCGCAAAGGTTTTCGAAATCTCCTTAAACCAGAGAAAATCCTCCAATTTACGGTCCCCCTATGCCAATCGCAGAGTGGCGGTTTGTGGTCAGCTTGCAGTGCAGGGAGGCGGGAAGGTGGGGAACCCGCATCCACATAAAAAAAGAATCATTTCAGGCGACGCTCTCACGCCCCGAAATGACGGCGAGAAATATAATCTCCCTGCTGCGTTCCCGCCACCGCCGCAAGAAGGAGGCGATGGATTTGCCGTAAGCGGTCACCCATTGATAATAGATGCACACCTTGCCTCTCTGGCGCGGTAGGACGGGACGTGCCTAACCAATGTGGCGCCCTCCAAGCGCAATTCCAAGTTGTTGTCACACCCATGGTTGCGTCGCCATCCGGGTGCCTCCCCAGGAGTTATGCATGGTGCGGCCCTCCGGGCCGAACTTGGCCGATCTGTCTGATCGACTGTCTTTTATCGCGGACGGATCGGACGGATCGGACGGATCGGACGGATCCGGCGACTTGATCGGTCGGATCGGTCTGATCCGGCGACTTGATCGGTCGGATCGGTCTGATCGGTCTGATCGGTCGGATCGGCTGCGAAAACCTGCCGAAAACGTTGTTCCCAGAAGTTCCTAGAGTCGGTCAACCAGTCCCTTGTGTCCAAAGCGTCATTCCCCACGGTCCCGAAAGTCCCCACAGTCCCGGCCATGAGACGTGAGACGTGAGACGTGAGTCCTCGCCCCAGCGCCCCGCCGCCA
>JAQWBY010000483.1 GCA_028706165.1 Lentisphaeria bacterium
TTCTGGTAGCCGATCATTTCGGCGAGGAAGCCGCCGATGAAGAGTCCGAACATATTGCCGGAGAAGAGTGACGAGCTGAGGCAGCCGAGGGCGAAGCCCTGGCGTTTTTCCGGCGTATTGCAGGCGACGAGGGTGACGGCGGCGGAGGCCACGCCGGAGAACATGCCCTGGATGATGCGCAGCAGGACGAAGATGAGGACATTGGGGGAGAAGGCCATGCTGCCGATGATGATGCTGGCGCCGCAGGTCGCGCGCAGGAGCATGGGTTTGCGGCCGAAGCGGTCGGAGAGCAGGCCCCAGATTGGCGCCATGATGGCCATGCTCAGGGGCGCGCCGGCGGCGGCCAGCGTTGCCCAGAGTTTGACGGCATCGAGGTCGGTGACGCCGAGGGTTTGGATGTAGTAGGGCGCGAAGGGCATGCTCAGGGCGAAGCCCGCCGAGGCGCAGAATTGGGTGACCCAGAGGATAATGAGATTGATCTGCCAAACTTGCATTCCGGAGAGCCTTTTCACGATTCCAGTCGGCTGCGTATTTTCCGCAGCACCCAGCCGATCATCGGCACCAGCGCCAGGAAGAAGAATGGGCCGACGACATAGATGGCTTCGACGCCCCAGAGCATGGATATGGTTCCACCGGCGAGGGGGCCGAAGATCCAGCCGATGGAGCGCCAGGTCACCGCGAAGCCGAAGACGATGCCCTTTTGGCTGGCTGGGGTGATTTTAGAGAGCCAGACATTCATGACGGGCTCAAGGCCTGCCGAGAAGAAAATCATCATGAAGCGCAGCGGAACGAGTGCCAGTACGGCCGGCGCGGCCTGGTCATGAAAGTACAGGCCGAAGGCGCCGATGTCCAGCGCGACGCGGTCCATGCCCAGCATGTGTACGGGCACGACCGCGATGAGGGCCATGGCCAGCATGGCGCCGAGGGCGGCGGTGCGCGCGACCCGCGATGGTCGGAAGTAGTCGAGCAGGCGGCCGATGAGCAGTCCTGACAGCATGGCGCCGATGCAGCCGGCGGCGGCGGCGCGGCCGGTCCAGCGGGCGGCCCCGGCTTCGTTGACGCCGCCATTGAGGAATTCGACGAAGAGGGCGAACTGCGAGCCGTCCACGCTGCGGGCGAAGGCGGACATCATGAGCAGGATGTACAATGGCAAGCAGGACAGGACGATGCCGAGTTTGAAATGCCAGTTGCGGGCGGTTTCGGCGGTTTTGATGACTGGCGCTGGCCGTTGGAAGTCTTCGCGTACGAGGAGGAGGACGAGGAGGCCGGACATGCCGATGGCCATGCCGGAGTAGAGGAATGCCTGGCGGAAGCCGTACCATTCAACGAGCAGGCCGCCGATGAACTGTCCGGTCATATCGCCGGAATAGACGGCGGCGCTGAGGGCGCCGAGGGTCAGTCCTTGGCGATTGCGTGGCGCGCAGCAGGCCATGAGGGTCATGGCGGCGCTCATGGTGCCGGTGAAGAGGCCCTGCAGCATGCGCAGGGCGATAAAGGCCGTGACGTTCGGGGCCATGCCCATGAGGGCGACAATGATGGCACCGGCGAAATTGGCGCGCAGCAACATGGGCTTGCGGCCGTAGCGGTCGGCTAAAATACCCCACAGCGGCGACATTACCGCGAGGGCCAGCGCCGAGCTGGCCGTGGCCAACGCCGCGTACATCTTGACCTGCGAATCGGCAGAAACCCCGAGGGCGTCGCGGATAAAAAACGGGCTGAAGGGCAGGGAGAAGGAAAAGCCCATCAGTGACAGGAACTGCGAAATCCAGACGATCAGCAGATTCCGCCGCCAGTAGCTTGCACCGTCTTCTACCATGGATGCACCAAATTCCTTGTGCCGTCGTTGCCTGCCCGCCAGACGCGAAGCAAAAAAGGCAATGTAATGCCGGGCGGCGGGCTGGCAACCCACGACGGGGAAGTGGGGGAGATTTATGAGTAATCGGTCACCCATTGTGAATGGCCGGCCTCAGGGGACGCCAGGGACCAGTGGGACTGATTGGCGGCGGGGCGCCGGGGCGAGGACTCACGTCTCACGTCTCACGTCTCATGGCCGGGACTGTGGGGACTTTCGGGACCGTGGGGAATGACGCTTTGGACACCAGGGACTGATTGGGGACTTCCTGGACTTCGGGGACCGGTTGGCCGATGTTTTGGACGCGAGGGTGACGTCTGAATCTCAGCGACCTGACGACACCAGGCGGCTAATCTCAAAAAATAATCTGCGTTAATCTGCGTAATCTGTGGATAAAAAAATGCCCTTGCTGCCGAGATGTTGGGTGCCTGGTCTCGTCGTTGTCGTGTCATGGCCGGGACTGTGGGGACTTTCGGGACCGTGGGGAATGACGCTTTGGACACCAGGGACTGATTGGGGACTTCCTGGACTTCGGGGACCGGTTGGCCGATGTTTTGGACGCGAGGGTGACGTCTGAATCTCAGCGACCTGACGACACCAGGCGGCTAATCTCAAAAAATAATCTGCGTTAATCTGCGTAATCTGTGAATAAAAAAATGCCCTTGCTGCTGGGACACTGGGATTCCTGGTCTCGGCGTCGTGGCGTGGTATTCTGCCGGTGTCGCGGTGCCCAAAACCGCGCTTTGGTGGTATCGTATAGTTTTCTGCGCAGATGGTGTATTCCGGTGTTGGCGCAAGTGTTTTCGGGGTTATGCCGGTGTTGCCAGTGGATATGGCGCTAATTTGGACAGCAGCAAAGGAATGAGCACATGGATCAGACGACATTGCCGAGACTCGGGCGTGATCGCGACTGCACGTTGCCGGTTCGCGCGGTGCAATTTGGCGAGGGCAATTTTTTGCGTGCTTTCATCGACTGGATGATCCAGCAGATGAACAAGCAGGGCAAATTCAATGGCATGGTGCGTATCGTGCAGCC
>JAQWBY010000484.1 GCA_028706165.1 Lentisphaeria bacterium
AACGCTCGGCAAAACTCCTGCACATTTCCCAACACTTCCAAAAAAACCGATTCAGATGCCTTTGGCCTTACCCGCCCACTGCTCAGCATCATCCAGGCCGAATCAACCCACTTAGAAGAATTTCTTGATGCCTACGGCGCCCGCACCAACCAGCTGTGGCTGCCCTTTCGAGTGCAAATTGCGGTCTTGAAGAATTTCAGCATCGCTGGCTACGAGTTGTTGCATATTTACCACAGCAGTCCGCATTATCAGCTCTCCAGCCAGCAACAGAATTTCGCCAGCGACACGCGTGATGCGATCAACTATGTGACCTGTACGATTTTTTGTGGGCTCAAACTGCTCCTGGTCCAGGCCGAAAAACTCGGCATCGCCCCCACGCCCAGCAAACGCCAGCTCAAATTCAACGAACGGCTCCCCAAAGGCCGCCTGCCCCGTGATCGCCAAAGCCGCCGCGCCGACAGTATCCAGGAACGGATCACTCATCTGGCCACAAGCTTTCTCCACCGTACCGAAGACGCACGCTTCCTGGCCAAAATTGCCGTCTGCAACCCCACCGACTTCGATTCGCTCAATTTTGAATTGCTCAACGAAGCATCGCTGCGCGAACTGGAAAGCAAGATTCACAATCTGCAGTCGCTCTACGACACGTTCATCGGCGATAGCCGCACGGAAGACGCCGATCCCGACCTGCGGCGTTTCCGTGGCCACAGTAGCGCCGCGTTACATCTCACCCGCATCACCACCATTTTTATTCACTTTTATGAACGCCATGTGAAAAACAACCGCGAATTCCTCTATTGCCGGCCAAGCGGTTGCTGCTTGGAAGGCGAATGGTTTTTCACCATTCTGACCAAATATCTGGCCTACTATTCACACACTTTTCTGGAAACCGCCCGGGATTTATGCAAACAGATGCTCGCCCGTTACGCGGAGGTAGAAACGCGCGACATCGCAGTCCCGCCTTTCATCGGCTTCCACGTCCGCCCCTCGTCACTGGTCGCAGCGATTGTCCGTCATTACGGCAGTGACGTGACCATTATTTGTGAAGACGACAGTGTCATCAATGCCCGTTTCCCCTTTGAAATCCAGCGCACCAACGAGCGCATTAATCAACTCAAGCGTGAGCACATCTTCGAAAAACTCCACGGCATCGACTTCAGTCTGCAAACGGATATCTTTTCACGCGGTGGGCACAGTCGAGTCACAGCAGTGCGTTCAGCCATTATGCAGCTGGCGACGCTGAATCTTCTCCGGATTTACTCCTTCTCCATGCCCATCGAGGAAGAACTCAAGACGTTCAACGGCAGTTTTCTTGAAGCCCTGCGCGCCGTCATCACGGCTTTTCAACGTATACGCGTCGTCGACGTTAATTACAACGTCACCGTGTGCTTTAAAGGCGATCGCCGCGTGCTTAAGGACATTGAAATTCTAGCCCAAAATGGGTATGGTGAAACCGATCAGGGCGTGAACATACCCCTGCCCAAAGAACTCGACTACCTCAGCTACAGCCGCGGCTAGCCCACTGCCCCCAACAGACCTCTCGCTCCCCATGCATAAACGCGCCCTGACGCGATGTGCTCACCAGGACGCGTCTGCTTTTTACACGCTTGCGGAGGCCGGGCGCGGCGTCTACTTGCTGCCGCCAACCCAGATATAATCCACCCGGCTGCTGCCGGTGACGGGCGTCCCATCTGGCGAAAAATCCAGTCGCAGCTGCTTTAGCCTGCCGCGCCAAGCGGCATTCTCCGCCAGATCGATGGTATAGAGTCGCGTTTCGTTATCGGTCGGCACAACCTCGAAGATTTGGCTGGCTTGATCAGACCATTCCGGCGACGTATCCGTGGTAAAGCGCAAACGCATATGCGTGACCGCAGTACTGTTCATAAAGCGAATGCCCACACGCCGGTTCGCGGCAAGGTCCACGGCGAGATTGTCGGCCGAGACGATATGGGCATCACCAGCCGCCAATAGGGCCAGAACATAATGGCCGCCACCTACATGATGCACTGGCTTGGAGATGCAGCCCGTAAAACCTTCGCCAAAAACCTCGTCCTTTGTGCCCAAGTTCGCTTCGCTCCAGCCTTCTTTATCCTGTGGCGTGGCGAAAGACCACGCGCGGGCAACAACGCCGCCAACGGGCAAGATGTGCACGGTGGTCAGGACGCTACGCCAATGCTCGCCGTCGTCGGCCTTCAAGCGCAGCAGATAGTCACCCGGCGCGCTGAATTCGGCCGTTGTCGTGGTTGCGCCAGCATTGGCAAAGGCGACTCGACCCGGGCCGTGAAGCTGTTCCCAGACACAGACCAGCTGGCCGCCCGCCGGTCGGCCGTCGTCCTTTACGTCGGCCTGGATCGTCACCTGCCGCTGGTCGGTCCAAATTTCCGGCCCCATGCTGATCACCGGCGGGTTATTCAGCGGCATGGCCGCGTCCAGTTCCTCCCAGCTGCGATAGTCCGTGTTGTTCTCCAGCGCCCAGCGCGTGAGCGTCGGTGCCTGGTTGACAAAAAACGATACGTCCGGGTTCAGTACATAGCCGTTGTTGCGGATGATGCCATTGCTGCAGCAAACAACGGGATTCTGCGAACCGCCCCAGATAAAGATTTCTGCTGGCCCGAGCTTATGGGCAACGTTATTACGGTCAAAACGGCTGTTGGCGATCTCGACATTACGAGTCTGCGGCGTCCTCAGACCAAGTACTTCAATGGCCGCGCCGGCGTTATTACGGAAGGTGCAACGGTCAATCAGATTACCGTCACCGCCGGCCTCAAAATCAATCCCGCCCTGATCATGGGATCCGGAATCCGGCTGGTTCAGGAAGTGGCTGTTGCGGATGATCAGGCCGTTGGTGCCGCCCAACATGATACCCATGGTACCGGCGTGAGCATGCC
>JAQWBY010000485.1 GCA_028706165.1 Lentisphaeria bacterium
GCGACGCCGCAGAGCGCCAGGGCTTTGAGGGCGGCGCCTTCCAGGCTGAAGGCGGCGTGGACGCGATGGGCGGCGAAGAGCGACGCGTCGCTACCTAGGAAGATGGCGACGACGGGCTTGGCGATCTGGTCGGCGTGGGTGAGGACTTTGTCCATCACGGCGCGGTCGGCGAGTTTGGAGACCAGGACGATCACCTGCGTGGCCGGGTCGTCGGCGAGCCGGCGCAGGCCTTTGATCATGGACAGCCCGCCGATCTGCGGGTAGAGATCGCGCCCGCCGGTGCCGATCAGCGCGGACACGCCCGAGCCGGCCTTTTCCACGATGCAAGCCACTTCCTGCGCGCCGCTCCCGGAGGCGCCGACGATGCCCACCGGGCCCTCGCGGACAATGCTCATGGTGGCCAGGGCCACGCCGTTGAGCAGGCCGACGCCGCAATCCGGGCCCATCACCAGCACGTCGTGCTCTTCGCCGAGCTGCTTGAGCCGCAGCTCATCCGCCAGCGGCACGTTGTCGCTGAAAATAAACACGTCCATGCCCTTGTGGATGGCCTTTTCGGCCTCAGCGGCGGCGTATTCGCCAGGGAGGGAAATCTGGCAGAGATTCCAGCCGTCGGCGCAGTCAATGTCGTCCAGGGAGCTGACATTTTCGTCTGCCTGCTGATTGCGATGATTGAGGGCGTCCATGACCGTGGTCAGCGCGGCTTCCAGTGTCGCGTCGTCGTCGGCGGCTAGGGCCACCACCAAGTCGTTGGCGCCCGCGGACGCCGGGATGGTAAAGCCCAGCCCCCCCATGACCTCCAGATTCGCCGGGGTGCCCATCTGCACTTCTGCCAACTGCACCCCCGGCAATTTTTTCACCCTGTCGCCAATGCCCATCAGGGTCACTGAGTCGGCATAGCGATTCTCATGCACCACCACTCGCTTGCAAGACATGCCCAATTCTCCATTGCTAGACTGCGCGGTCCGTTTTATATCGAAGCTGATTTATTGTAAGGGGGCATGGACTTTTTGTCAAGACGGGCGGAATGGAAAGGTGGTGTTGTTTGTAATCGGTCACCCATTGATAATTGAGCCATAGAGCTTTTGGCTGAGTCAAACGTGTCCGTTTCCCTGGCCGCGAAGCGGCAGAAGCGCTGAAAGCGCGAAACAGTCCAGCCCAGGGCGGCCATGTTCGTGTTCCTCGGCCCCTTTTGTCCCAGTCGGCGAAGCTGACTGGGGCAAAAGGGGGAATGGAACTCACTTGCTTACCTGGGATTGACATCGGTCCATTATCAATGGGTGACCGATTACTGTTGTTTTGAGTGTATAGGTGGCAGTCAGCAGGTTGGTTGTGGTGGTGATTTTCTGAAGAGGGTAAGGCGGAGGAGCTTGTAGCAGATAAAGGCGACGGCGATGATGCATAAGAAGGGCATGACGATCGCGAGGATGGCGATAAGGAAAGCGCCGAAGTCTTCGCCGCTGGCGACGATGAAGTTGCCGAGCCCGCCGGTGGTGATGGTTGAGGTTGCGCGGGCGGCGACGGTGCCGGCCTGGACGACGGTGGAGACGCCGCCGCCGGTGATGGCAGCGATGGACCACTGGAGGACGGGCGGCAGGCCGCCGAGTTGTGAGGCAGTGACGACAGTGCCGGCGACGATGGCGGCGGGAGTGGCGATAGTGTCGAGCAGCTCATCGACCCAGGGGATGTAATAGGCGGCGATTTCGAGGATGGTGGCGGCGCTCAGCGCGATGAGTGCCGGCCATGATCCCAGCCAGGCGAAATTGGGGGCGAGTTCCAGGTGTCCGGTGATATTGGCGATGCTCATGATGAGCAGCGGCACGAAGACCCGGAAGCCGCAGGCGGCGCTGAGGCTGATGCCGACAATGAGGCCCAGGATGATGTCCATGTTATGCGAGCTCCGGATAGTGGCGATGTTGGTGATCGTGGTGGGGCTGGCACGATCACCGTGACGTTGTGGCTATTTTCAAGGCGTCCAGCTTGGGTGGCACTTGCTGGCCCTAACTTCGCCCACGCCGTAGGAGCTGACGTGGCCATCAACGTGGCTGATGTTCTGGCGACCGTTGTGGGGGAAGGTGATGCGGCGGCCATTCCAGTTGTTGAATGGGCCGTTGTTTGGCCAGACATGGGCGGCGCCGGTCAGCTGGAGTTTGCCGTAGGTGAAGCTCTCCAGGAAGACCATCCGTTCGGAAGGATCGGTGATCGAGCTGGTGCTGCGGCTGTTGAGGTAGCCGTTATAGGCGTAGTGGGTGCGGCTGTTGTTCCAGGTGGAGACATTCTGTTCTTCGGGGAATGAGCTGGGGCGGCTCGGGCATTTCCAGGTCGTGTCGTTGCCGACATAGCCGTCCAGCAGGGTCCGATAGGCGTAGGGCAGGGGGTAGAAGCCGTCGGTGGCATTCCAGTTCGTGTGGGCGAAGGTGCTGTCGAAGTCGTCAATGTACAAGGTCATGCCGAGCATGACTTGCTTGGCGTTGCTGGCGCAGGAGATTCCCCGGGCTTTCTCCCGTGCTTTCGCCAGCGCGGGCAGCAGCATTGCGGCCAGGATGGCGATGATCGCAATGACGACCAGCAGCTCGATGAGGGTGAAGCGGACAAGCGTTTTGCCAAGCATGACCATGGCCTCCTTTTTTGTAATGGGTCACACATTGATAATGGCGGCCAAACATGCCGCCGATGTCAATCCCAGGTAAGCACGTGAGTTCCATTGCCTCTTTGGCTCCAGTCAGCTTCGCCGACTGAAGCCAAAGAGGCTGAGGAATACGGACCAATATGGCGCGCTACCCAGGGCGGCGCGCGCCTTCGGCGCCGCTTGCCCTGGGCTATCTTAGGGCGCGCTTTCAGCGCTTCTGCCGCTTCGCGGCCAGGGAAACAGGCACGTTTGACTCA
>JAQWBY010000486.1 GCA_028706165.1 Lentisphaeria bacterium
CAGACGACGTGCGCTTGCGCAATCCGCAGGGGCAGATTATCCCGGCACAGTTCGCGGTGCTCAGTCGCTGGCACGACGGCAGTGTCAAATGGCTGCTTTGCGACTTTTTGGCCGACACCGACCCCGCGCAGGCACAGGTCTACACTCTGGTCACCGGCACGAAGCTCCCGTCAGCGCCGGCAATGCCAGCGGTCGCGGAAAGACTGAAAGCCGGCGCGCTGGCAATGTTGGAGAACAGCCGGTCGGAGATCGTCTTGGCTGATGGTACGCGTTTGCAGAAGGGCCCTGTGGACGAGCTGCGCGTAGTCGATGCCGGCCCCATCCGCCATGGCCTTGCAGCCGCCGGTGACTATGTGGACCAGGACGGTAACAAGCGTTTCCGCTGGCGGGCGCAGATCAATAGTTTTGGCTCTGAGCTGCAGATGACCTCACTGCGCTGGGGCATCAGCAATAATGACCGCCGGCAGACCCACGCGCTGGTGAAAAGCGCGACCTGGTCAAACGGTGGAATCGCCCCCAAAGGCCCGATGACCCTCAGCGATGGCAGCAAAATACCGGATGATTTCCGTGTCCTTCAGGATCTGGAGAAGCATGTGACCATTACGCCGCTGGCCGGCGACGGCCCGGTGGCCACCCGCGAGCGCCTGGATGGCTTGTTTGCCAGTGGGGGCAATAGCCTGATCTGGATGCGCGATTTCTGGCAGACCTGGCCGAAGGGCTTCAGCGTCAACAAGGGCGAGATGCTGGTTGAGTTTCTGCCGGAGTTGCCGAGCACGGGCTATCCGCCGAGCACGGACAATCCGCAGGACGATCTCTTTATCCACTATTACTGGTACAAGGACGGCTGCTATCAGTTCAAGGTCGGCATGGAAGTTGCCAACGACGTGTGGATCCTAGGGGATAGCAAAGCCCCGCTGGACCCTGCCCGGTGGGCGGCCTGGCTGGACAAGCCGCTGTTCGCCGTGGCCGACACAGCCTATTACTGCACCAGCGGCGCCTTCGGTGCAATCAACCCCGTGCGCGAAGGCGAATTTCCCGAGTATGAAACGGCGTTCGCCAATTCCTTTAAGCAGCTTGAGGAAGGCCGCGTCAAACGCGGCGAGTACGGCTGGATGAATTTTGGCGACTGGTTCGGCGAACGGCGCTGGAACTGGGGTAACAACGAGTACGACCTACCCTACGTGGCGGCCGTGCATTTTGCCCGTTCGGGCAACTTGGACTACTTGCGGCGCGGCTTGGAAATGGCGCGGCATTACACCACCGTGGACACCGTGCAGCATCCCACGCCAGGCCAGCGCGAGTTGGTGTATGCGCACAGCACGGGCCATGTCGGTGGCTTCATACCCGCAGACAACCCCCTGCGCCAGGCCATTGGCAAGACCCAGGCGAATTTCCGTGGCGGGCAGGACGGCTCCGGCGGGCACGCCCACCACCCCGGCAATTTCTTCATGGCGTGCCTTACGGGCGACCGGCGCTTCTTCGAGGTGGCCGAGAAGGCCTGCTGGAACCAAGCCACGCGTTACACGCCGAGCTTCAATTTCAGTATTGAACGCTCGGCAGGCTGGGCGCTGATGAATGCGGTGTACGCCTACAACTTCACCGGCAATCCCTATTATCTCAATGCCGCCAAGCTTTATTTTGAAGTCATCAAATCCAAGCAGGACCATGAAACGGGCTGCTTTGACCTGCCCCAGGATCAGAGTGAATGCGATTGTCCGGACAAGAAGGAGCACCGCGGCGGCAAGGCCTTTGCGACAGGCGTGCTGCTGCACAGCCTGGCGCGACTCTATGAAGTCGATCGGGACCCCGCCGTCAAGGATGTGATTGTGAATTGCGCGGACTGGCTGCTGGATTATTCGTGGAACGAGAAGGCGCGCGGCTTTCGCTACAAGACCGGCTGTCCGAAATATGCTAATGGCGGCTGGTATTCCATCATTGTCACTGAGGGGATCGCTTATGCGGGCGAGCTGACTGGTAATCCACGCTACATTGAGTTCCTGGCTCGGACAGTCGGGCCGCAGCTGCGCAAGTCCACCGGCAGCGGCTACAGCGCCGGCAAGAATTTTACGCAATTTCATCGTCACCTGCCGCATTTGCTCTATTACCTGCGCAAGCACGGTGTCACCGAGACCTCGGCGACCTTCGCCGGCAAGTCACTTTATAACCGCAGTATGGTCCTGATCAACGCGCAGGGCGCCGCGGTGATGACTTTGCCGGTGGACAATGGCATGAGCAAGGCCCTCGCCTGTGAAGTCGTCATCGACGAGCTCAGCGCCGGCCAGGCGGCGCCGATGCGCGCCAGCTGGCAGGCGCCGGCCGGCGTGTCCTACAGTCCCGAAATCGCGCTGAAGGGCCTGACGCCCGGCGCGACCATCCGCGGCCGCGTACTTATGGATGGCAGCAGCTTCCCCTTCGCGCTGCGGGCCGTGGCTCTGCCGGCGCCGCCAGCCATCGGCAAGAAGATCGGCTTCCTTGGCGGTGAGAAGCATTTCACGCTGGCGGCGCTGCGTGATGCCGGCCTGCAACCGGCGTTGCTCAATGACTTGGCCAAGGACTCGTTGGATGGCTTTGGCGCGGTGCTGGTCGGCGGCGACGCCTTGGGTGTGAGCACACCGACACTGACCTCGGCGACGGCCGCGGCGTTGCTGGCCTTTGTTGAAGCCGGTGGCAAGCTGGTATTCTTCCAACTCAACGACAGCTTTTGGGATGGTGGCTGGCTGGACGCGACCATTGAGGTGGTCGAACCCGACGATCTGGCCGCAGAGATCACGGTGCCGGCGCACCCGCTGTTTGCGGGCATGACAACTATTGCCGGAGCAAAGTGCTATGACAGCATTCACGCCGTGGACCCCGGCTGGACGGTCCTGGCGCGGGACCGCA
>JAQWBY010000487.1 GCA_028706165.1 Lentisphaeria bacterium
CGGGGAACTGCGAACGTCCTCATTAGCCTGGGTGTCGCCGATGCCGACAAGACCGCCATCAACAAACCCGCGTCCTGGCCGGCAAACGCCTGGTAATCTGTCGCGAAAATCGCCCAGTATCTTTTCTAAATCCACCTCACATGAACATGCCAGTCAAAACAATTATCGGTCTGGACATCGGCTGCGCCAGCGTCAAAGCATTAGTGTTCAGTGGCAGCGGCAAGAAAGCCCAGCTACTGAGCGCCGAGGTCTTTAATGCTAGCGCCGAGGGCATTCTCAGCGACGACGAATTATACAGCAGTATCCGCGACTGGCTGCAATCCCATGGCATGGCTAGCGGCCGCGTCACCGTCGGCATGCCTCAATACCTCACGACCACTCTGGTGCGGGACCTCCCAGGCGTGAACCACACTGCGCTTGAAAATCTGGTCCGCATGGAGGCGAAACAGCTGGCGGGGCTTTCCGACGAGGCCTTTGTGCTGGATTTCCAGCCACTGCCCGCTGGTGGTGGCCGCAATCACCCGGTGCTCATGGCCCTTTGCCGGGAGAGCGCCGTGCGCGAACGCCTGGGGCGCATGCAAGCCGTGGGACTGCGTGTCGATGATCTGGCCATGACCGGCTTGGCTATGGTCAATGCCTTCGCCCATCTCCAACCCGATGCCGCCCAGGAAAAATCACCGACGCTACTGCTAGATCTTGGGCACGACAATGCTACTGCCGCCGTGTGGTATGCCGGCCAGCCCCTTTTTTTGGCCTCGTTGCTCTTTGCCGGCGAGCGTTTCGAACAGGCTCTGGCCGCAAAAGACCACCAAGGCGGCTCGCTGGCCGAGATTAATCTCGCCGAGGAAGCGCCGCATTCGCCATTCATCGCCGCGGCTAGACTGCTGGAAAATGAGATCCACGCCACGGTCGAACACTGGCGCAATCAGGAAGTACCGGAACTGAGCGACAAGCCTATCGAAAAAGTATTGCTCTGCGGCGGCGCCAGCCGCCTTAATGGCCTCGCCGAATGGCTGCAGAACCGCCTGGAATGCCCCGTGGAACACCTCGGACCGCAGCTTGACGGAAAAATCCGCCCCGAATTGACGGTCGCCTACGGCTTGGCACTGCAGGGTGCTTCTTGCGCCCCACTCAAACTCACGCTGTTGCCACAGGATACTCGTTGGCGGAAGAAGCGGCTTGAACGCGTGCCCTTTCTGGCTGTGGCCCTGTTGCTGTTTGCGCTCGCGGGTTTTGGTCTGGAATTGGCATGCTGGCGTCGCGGGGCAGAGGTGCTGGCTAAGCTCACAACCGTCAACTCCCAGCTGGATCAGTGCGGCCTACTCGTTTCCAGACTGGAAAGCACCCGAGCGACCTTGCAGAGTCAGGAAAGCAAACTCGTACCGCTAGTGGCAGCGGGCAATCAAGCCAACCGAATTGCCATGGTCATTGCCGAACTAGGCCGGACCCGCGGCGATAATGACTGGCTGGTCTACCTGGGCGACGAGATGAGCTTCCAAGCTACCCGCGCGGCGGCAGTCGCTCAGCGCACGCAACGCAAAACAACCAGTGCCAGCGCCATCCAGTCGCCAGCAGCTGCCACCGGCGCGATGTTCGGTACGCCCACCGCCGCCGCCAAGGCAGGCCAAACTGCCAACGCATTGCTGGCAACCGAATTTCCCAACCGTTGCCTGCCCGCCGAGAGCAAATACACCGAGGCCTTCATCGCTGCCGGCTATACCCAACGACAGGAAGAAGAGCAGGTGTATGAATCCGTCCGCGAGCTGGTGCAGACACTCAATCAGAACGGCCGTTTCGACCGGGTGGACATTTTGCCGGAGGTGGACTGCGATGGCCGAGAAGATATCTTCGCCCCGTGGCTGGACTACAATAAACGCCTGGCGGCGCAAAACGGTCCGGTGAGTTACCGGAATTTTACTATCCGCATGCCCTTTGCCGAACGCCACGTCCGCCCGCCAATGCCACCGGCCCCTAAGAAGGGAGGGCGCCGCAAATGAAAAACTGGCTCTACATCCACCGCCTCCTTTTCGGTGTCGCGGTCGCCACGATTGGTCTGCAGCTGCTGGTCTATATCTTGGTTCTGCGGCCACAGAAAAACGAGATCGCCGAGCAGCGGGCAGGCATCGTCAAAAAACGCCAGCGGCTGACCGGGACAGAATGGCCCTTGCAAGCGGAAATCCTCAATAAATACCATTCGGCACTGGTGGCTAAACTCGAAGGCCCCGACGGCATCCAAGCGCACTCTACTCAACTCATGCGGCGTGCCGCCGTGACTTTCCAGGGACGCATCGCCCGCAACCACGAACACGCCGTCGGCTTCATGCGGGGAGTGTCCCGCCTCGACTACCAGGAGGAATTCAACCGCGTGCAGCGGCGCGCGGCCGGGCAGGGCATATACTTCTCGCCAGAGGTCCTCAATCTTGCCGAAGACACCGCCATTCAGCACATTTATCAGGCTTTGTTGCAAATATGGGCCCTTGATTCGCTGCTCGACATCGTTCAAGCCAGCGGCATGAGCATTGCCAAACACCCGCAGCTGTTTAGTGTGATCGACGGTGTGAAACATCCGGCCGCACTTGTGGCCATGCAGCCAATGCAAGCCTATTTCGCTGACACCAAGGCCGAAAAGCCCTACTTGCTCGAATTCCCCGTCCGCCTTACCCTCGTCGGCCAACAGGAGCAGTTCATGGCCTTCCTGCAAAGCCTTGACAGTGACCAGGTGTTTATGCCTGTCCGGAATTTCGAATGCCAGCTCCGACCGCCAAAAGCCGGCGAACTCGCCCAGCTGCACATTGATATCACCTGCGCGGCCTTTTTTGTCCTCGAAGATAAGAGCGGCCCGCGCCAACGACAGTAACCGTCACGCGAAAATGCCC
>JAQWBY010000099.1 GCA_028706165.1 Lentisphaeria bacterium
TAATGCCTACTGCGATCCTTGTTGACGGAGACTTTTTTTGCGTCGCTATCGCTATCTGCGTGGCAAAGCTGCGCCGGAGGTTGTTGCCGAACACCTGCATTGGATGGCGCGTCAACACCTGAAACAGGATCACGGGCGCGACAATAGAACACTTTACCGAATTTTCTTTTACGATTGCCAACCGCTTCAGCATAAAGTGCATAACCCTGTCTCTGGCACTGCTATTGATTATTCAAAAACTGATGTAGCCAGCTGGCGCTTGGCATTTCATGAGGAACTGCGCAAGGTAGCGTTACGTCTAGGTTACCTCAACGAACGCTGTGGTCAATGGGTTCTTGGGGGCGAGAAGTTGAAGCAACTCCTCGCAGGAAAAATCACCATAAATGACCTGAATGACCACGATGTGCGTTACGAAGTCACTCAAAAAGGTGTTGACATGCGTATTGGTCTGGACATAGCGTCCATGTCATATAAACGCCAAGTCGATCAGATCATCCTAGTAGCTGGAGATAGCGATTTTGTGCCCGCCGCCAAACTTGCGCGCAGAGAAGGCATTGATTTCATCCTAGACCCAATGTGGGCACAGGTGAGGCCAGATTTATACGAACATATTGACGGCCTGCGATCTATGTTTAACCGCCAAAACGGCCATCCCACTAACGCCGATGTGACATCCGAGGCTCCGCTGGCCCAGGAAGAAATATAGGCGCCAGCGACTGGTTCTACAGCTTTGAGTGCCCTTGCGTCTGCGACCTTGATCCGCAAATGACACAGACTATCGCGGAGTGATTTCGACATCTTCAGCACAAGAAACCTGCGTTAATCTGCGGAATCTGCGGATAGACTTATCGTAGACAGTGCCTTTACGGCGCGTTTTCGTCGGGGTTGACGAAGACGGCTTTGATAGCCTGGCCGGCTTCGACGGCGGCGAAGGCGGCCGCATAGTTGTCGAGGGTAAAACGCGCGGCAGTGCAGCGGCGGAGAAGCGGTGTGAGACGGGCATGGGTGAGGACGAAAGCGAGGTAGTCCTTGACATCTTCCAGGTTGTATTGGCCGCTGCCGAAGATTTGCAGAGCTTTGAAGGTGATCAGCTGCGGCGAGACCGCGACCGTGCCGCTGTTCGAGTACTGCCCGGGGACCAGGTAGCGGCCGCGGATGCGCAGCAGGTCCAGGCCTTCCACGAAAGAGTCAGGCGTGCCGCTGGTTTCGATGACGACGTCGGCGCCGTTGCCGCCGCTGAGACCGCGGATAGCCTTCACCCGTTCATCGCGGCCGGCGCGGTAGTCGAAAATTTGTTCGGCACCGAAGGCCCTGGCCAGGTCATTGCGTTCGTTGTTGGTCATGGACCCCACCGCAACCACGCGGCAACCCGCCGCCACCGCGCAGGCGATGGCAAAAAGCCCCATCGCGCCGGTGCCCTGGACGACCACGAACTCGCCGAAACGGAAACCACCGCCGTATTTGGCTGCGCGCATCATGGTCGGCCCCACGCAGGGGAAAGCCGACACGGCGACGGGGTCCACCGTCGACGGCAAGCGTACAATATTGGCCGCCGGTGCGAACTGATACTCGGCGAAACCACCGTGGAGGTGGGGTGCGTCGGCAGGCGCCTGCTTGTAGGTCACGCCGAAATTCATGCAGCTCGACGTCTCGCCGCGCCGGCAGTTCGCGCAATCGCAGCAGGGAATAGCCACGCAAACGATGGCCAGGGCGCCACAGCTGATCTTCTGGCCGATCGCATCACAGTCGACACCGGCGCCGATGGCGTCAATGCGGCCGACGAATTCGTGGCCGAGGACGATTTCGCCGGGGGGCAGGGCGAGGGTACCGTGCAGGAAATGCATGTCGGTGCCGCAGATGCCGCTTTGGAAGAGCCGGAGGCCGACCTGGCCGGGCCCGGGCTGCAGGAGCGGGTAGCGCCGCAGTTCGAACTGCCGTGCGGGTGAGCAGAACACCAATGCCTGTGCGGTTTTTTCTTTATCCATGATTGACCTCCTGTCTTGACATGGCCCGCTGCGCCGCCAGCCGTCTATCGCCTCGGCCTGCCTATCAGGCGTAGCCGTGGGCGTGACGGCGAATGACATCGCGTTGGACCATCGGGTCCAGATACACAAAATACGCTGAAAACCCGCTCACCCGCACCACCAGATTCTCGTGTTCGCGGGGGTGCTGCAGCGCGTCTTCGAGCTCGGCATTGTTGTTGAAATTGAATTGCATTTCCTGGATGCGCCGGCGCACAAAGGCCTTGGTAAAGACGACCATGCGTTCCAGGCCTTCCTCACCCGCGAAGGCGTCCGGATCAAAGCGTGCATTGACGACTGTGCCGCCCTTGGACAGGGAGAAGTCCGGCGCGGCGACCGAGGCAAAGAAAGCAGTCGGGCCGCTGACGTCGTTGCCGAAGAACGGCGAGCAGGCCGTGGACAGCGGCGTATGCGCGAAACGGCCGTCCGGGGACGCACCGACTTCCCTGCCCGCCGAGATGTTGTGGATATTCGACGCGATCAGGGGCAGGAAGCGCCCGCCGTCAATGGTGTTGTGCGCAAGCACAATCCGGCAATAGAGGCCGGCGACCTCGCAGGCGATACTGTCCACATAGGGGTCGTCATTGCCGAATTTCGGGGCACGGCGCAGGAGCAGCTGCCGTTCGTTTTCGTAGCCGGCGAAGTCCTTGGCCAGGATTTCCTGCAGCTGTTCGATGCTCAAGAGGCGGTCCTCGAAGACGACTTTTTTGATAGCGGCCAGTGAATCGACCATGGAGGCGAAACCCCTGATGCCCAGGCCGTGCCAGCGCGGGTAGAGGGCGCCGCCGGCGTTGACGTCCAGGCCGCGGGCGATGCAGTCGCGGGTGAAGAGTGAGAGAATGACGTCCGGCACGCGTTCCGGTGGCTGGTCAACGAGCAGCTGGTTGTACTGGTCGACGGCGGTTTGGATGGAGCGTTCGACCTCATCCCGGAACTTGTCCCAGAGTTCGTCGTAGCTGCGCGGGAGGCGCTGCCAGGAGCGTTCCAGGCATTGCATGGTGTTTGAGCTGAAGCCGTCGCTCCAGCCGGTCTGGCAGCCCGGGATATGCGATTCAATGCAACCCACCAGGCAGTAGTCCCGCGCCGATGCCAGCGGTATGCCCAGCTCGTGGAGTGACGGCACGTTCACTTCGTCGTTGAATATCGCGGGAAAGCCAATGCCCGACATGATGCAGCGGGCGCAAGCGCGGTGGTAGCGTTCCGACGACCCGTCATGAAAGCGTGCCGACAGGTTGGTGGACGGGCTGCGCACTGTACTGGTCGCCTCCAGCGCGATGTAGCTCAGCTCGTTCTCGGCATTTTCGCCCGACGGCGTCAGGCCGCCGATGGCGATATTGGTGACGCTGGACTGGCTGTTGGGCGACTGATGCAGCGACTCGATCTTGGTCCAGAGATGGCAGAAGAGGGCGAAGGTCTCGTCCCGCCGGCTGGCATCGTAGAAGGGCCAGAGGTACTGGTCGATGCGGCCGAAGGCATTGGCGCCACGGCCTTCCGTGCGCAGAAAGAGAAACATCAGCCAAATCTGCTGCAGGGCATCGTGCATGTTCCGCGGCGGCTTGGTGCTCAGCCAATCAACGCGGTCGGCGAGGTCAGAGCGGCCCGCCGCGCGCGCCGCTGAGGCATGGCGCCGGAAGAAGACCTCGACGGCATCCAAGCCGGCCTGCATCGCCTCGAGGTATGACTGCTCGCTGGCTGGCCGTTCGCGGCGTCGCTCGGCGTCAATGCGCTGGCGGTAGCCGGCAAAGCCCACGGCGAGCAGCTCGGGGTAGTCGATCACCAGGTGGCTGCCGCCGCGCTGGAAATCGCGGTTGGGGTGCGCCGCGTGTGCCGCCCGGGCCTGCTGATAGTCGTCGTCGCTGATGCCCGCCGGCAGGGCGTGGAGGAGGAAGGTCGGCTCGCCGGCAAGCTCGTCGTCCTCATGCACGACACAGGGCAGCATCGCCGCCATGTGCTGCAGGGCGCGCATCCGATAGAGTGCTTCGGAGACGCCCGCGTCGCGCGGATGGTCGCGATAATAACAGCCGCGATAATAGAGCCCGAGGTCGATCTTCTCGCCCCGACCGGGCCGATATAGCTCACGCAATGGCCGCCAATCACGCATCACGGGCCTCCGTGGTCACAACCTCGAGCAACACCAGCTTGTGTAAATTCTAGCCGCTGACGACGCAGCTTGCGCAGATGATTTTAAGACTTCATAAAAAATAGTCTTAAATCTGTGTTAATCTGCGCAATCTGCGGATAGAAAAATTTGCGGACTAGCCTTGGAAGGTGGGGTATCCCCAGGCTTCGCGGCGGCGGAAAGGTGCTTTGAAGGCGGTCTTGACTTTGCCGCTGTCTTCGAGGCAGGCGATGCAGGCGCGGGTACAGGCGGCGGCGAGGCGGTTCGGCGGGGCGCTGGCACTGGAGGTATCCGGGTAGGCGCCATTGACGCAGAACCGGCAGGCGTCGTCATTGAACTTGGCTACCGTGACCTGCTGGTCGCCGACGGCGATGGTGGTATCGCTAACGCCGAGGGCCTGGGCCGGGCAACCCGCCACGCAGGCGCGGCAGTGCTGGCGATCGCAGACCTGGCCGCTGCGGAAGGGCTCGTCGGGCTCGATTTCGGCTTCACAGAAGAGTAAGCCCAGTGCCTGGCGGGCGCCGAAGCGCGGGGTCAGGAAGGCGCCGTTGTAGCCGATTTCGCCGAGGCCGGCCAGCTGGGCGGCGACGCGGATGTCGGGCGTGACATTAGGCGCGGGTTTGCCATTGCCGGCGGGGACACCATCGGGCCAGCGATCGGGTGCGAGGGGCGAACTGGGGACGGCGAGGATGCCATTGTCTTCGAAGCGGCGGCAAAGCGCGTAGGCATCCGTCGGAGCGAGGATGCGGTTGACGCGCATGAAAACAGTGCCTTCTTCCATGCCGCGGAAATAGCTACGCGGAATTTCACGGGCGAAGACCACGATGGCCCCGGCATTGGGGAGGATGCTCAGCGGGTTCCACTGCGGATCGACATTGGCGAAATGCTTCGGGTCAGCGACGCCGATCATATCCAGATGCTGTTCGGCGGCCCATTGTTTGAGTGTTTCTTTCGGGAATTTCATAGTCATCACCCTTTCACTCCGCCCTTGAGGCGTTTACGGCTTTCGAGATGGTCATTGCATGCCTGCACGCAGCCGATGGCGCCGCAGACGGATCCGGGGCGGCCGCCCTGGCCGTGTTCGGCGCTGCCGGTGGCAATGAGGCCGAGGTACTCGATGCGGGTGGACAGCGCGAAGCCCAGGCGATAAGCCGAGTACCAGTCGTAGCTGACTTTGTCGATATCCATCTGCATACCAGGCAGGTCCTTGGTGACAAAGGGCGAGGCCAAGGGATTGAGGCCCCAGTGCGTCACTTTGCACTTGCCGCAGTTCACGCGGCCCCAAGAGAACTCGCGGTCCTCGCAGACCACGCTTTCCTTTTCGCCGCCGAGGGCGTGGCCCGGGCAGTGGCGGACGCAGGCCTTGCAGTTATCGCAGAGTTGCTCGCGGTAGAGCGGGTCGGGCTCCAACACGGCGTCGGTTAGCAGAATTTCAAAGCGCTGCCGGGGGCCGAATTCCGGCGTGAGGAAGACTTTCGACCAGCCGATTTCGCCGAGGCCGGCATAGGCGGCGGCGACGCGCATGTGCATCATCACGCAAGGCGGGAGCTTTCCGGGCGCGAGGGGCTGGCGGGCCGGCGGCGCTTCGTCGAGGAGGGTGTGGCCGCCTGGTGAGGCGACGGCTTCGTAACCGTGGTCTTCGAGGAGGCCGGAAATGGCATCGCCGGCTGAGCCCAGCGAGTTATAGAGGCCGCTGCCGTAGCCGTAGATCCAGTAGGTGGACCAGTCGGTGCCTTCCTGGATGCCCTTGTAGCAGCCCTTGAGAATGCGATTGGCAAAGACAATGACCGACTTGGCTTCGGGAAAGAGCGATAGCGGGTGGGTCTCAGGCGGGCAGTCTTTAAAGCGGTCGATACTGGCGATGCCGCAGATATCGGCCCCGCGCGCGATCGCCGCGTCTTTGATCATCTTGCTGGTGAGTGTCATGTCATTGCTCCTTCGCTTGATCGGGACGGAAACCCCAGGGCTCGCGGATGCGGAAAGGCAGGCGGTAGCCCGTGTTGTGCGTGGCTTCAAAATGGGCGATGCAGGCCCGGCCGCAGGAGGCCGCCAGGCGATTTGGCAGACTGCCACCCAGGAAGCGGCTGGCGCTTTCGCCTTTGACCTGGTTATTCTCGACCTCAAAATGCAGTTCTTCGGCACCGGCGAAGTACTTGGAGTCGCCACTGACGCCGTTGGGGCAGGCTTGGCAGGACAAGGCGTTGATGGCGCCGACGGCCATGGCCTGGCCCTGGCAGGACACCGTACCGCGGTCCGTTGCCGAGATGGCTGACAGCGGACAGCATTTCACGCATTCCATGCACAGGTCGCAGATAGGCTTGCGGTTGGCTGGCACGCCCGGGCCGGGCTCAATGGGCATGTCCGTCACCAGGAGGCCCAGGGACTGGCGGATGCCGTATTGTTCGGACATGAACATGCCGTGGTAGCCGATTTCGCCCAGGCCGGCGGCAACAGCGGCGTATTCCACCGCAATGCGGTAGGAGTTGGGCCGGCACAGGTCCGGATGGACGGCGCGGCGCGGCATCTTCGGGGCGTCGACGGGCGCAAAGGGCACGCATTCGTAGCCATCGCGTTCGATGGCGCGGATAACGCCGTCCATGTTGGTCAGCCAGCGCGCTACGCCCGTCCACAGGGAGCCTTCCTCCATGGACCGGAAACGCCCGCGGCGGATGTGCTGGCCGAGGACCACGACGGACTTGGCGCCGGGTAACAGGGATAGCGGATTTTCCTGCGCCGGCATGCCGGCGTAGGCACTGAGCGGCACGACGCCGACCAGGTCGTAGTGGACTTTCGCCCGGAATTCTGCAAAGGGAATCATCGTCAATTCTCCTGATGGGTTGGTGCGCCGCCGCGGTCGCGCGGCGCAGAACAAGGACTCAAGATTGTAGTGAGGTCTCCCCCGGCCTAGACGCCGCGGCCTGGCCCGGGGCTACGCTACCTTCCTCCTGCGTGGTCAGTTGCAGTTCCACTCAAAGGGTTCGAGGTCGCGGATGATGGGCAGCCAGCGCTGCCACTGTTCGAGAGCGAAAGGCGGCGTACCAAGAATGTAATGGTTGACGCCGCGTTCGCCATCGGCTTCCCATTCGAGCAGGTAGAGCTCCTGGGCACTGCGTGGCGCGCGGATGCGGCCGACGGTGATATTGCGGTTGGCCGGTGAGGTGAAATCGCCTTCCAGGACCACGCTCATGTCTTCGCCGCGCTTGACCGTGAAATGGCCCTTGCGCTCGCGCTGCGAGTCATTGCCGATGACGACCTGGCAATGCCAGCTGTCGGGCTCGGACATCATCACGCACAGCTCCTTGTGAACCCGCTTGAGGAAATGGTAGGCGAGCTTCTTCGTGTAGTAGTAGTCCACAATGGCATCAGAAATTTGCGGCCAGCCGTCCATCATGTTCCACCAAAGAATGCCGCCCGTGCGGCCCTTGCGCAGCCGGAAATTCTCCACAAAGAATTTTTTGGCTTCGGCCTGGACGAATTGCGAGGCGAAGGCGAAGTCATCGAGGTTTTCGGGGATTTTGCCGAAGACTTCGAGTGTCTGGTCGGCCATCATCTTGATGCGGCCGTCGATATGGGAGACGCCTGGTATGGGGTCGGTGGCATGGATAGCCCATTCAGGGTTGTCATACCAGGGCCAGAGCTTGTCTGGCGAGATGAACTTCTTGAGCGAGCCAATTGCTGGGCAGCCGTGGTAGCCGGTTTCGGAGGCGAAACAGGCGTTGTTATTGGCGTAGAAATTACTCTTGTAGTAATCGCGCGGTCCCCACAGGTGCTGTTCGGGTCCGATGCGTTCATTGCCTTTGAGGGCGACGATGGACGGCGTGATGAACGGCGAGCTCGGCAGGTATGGCCGGTGCGGGTCGAGGCGCTGCAGGACCAGCGGAAGCACCTCGCGGGTCAGGCGGTTTTTGCCGGGATCGCGGTAGAGACCCCACCAACCGACGTAGCCGCAGTCATTTTCATTGTCGCCGGCCCAAAGGGCGATGCAGGCGTGCTGTCGGCGTTCTTTGACGACGATTTCGGCTTCGCGGCGGAAGCGCGCCAGGAAGTCCTCGTCCTGCGGGTAGGCGGCGCAGGCCATGGAGAAGTCCTGCCAGATCATGATGCCGTAGCGGTCACAGATGTCGTAGAACTCCTTGGCTTCGTAGACATTGCCCCCCCAGCAGCGGGCCATGTTGCAGCCCATGTCGCGGAAGAGCTCGAGAATGGCCGGGATGCGCGCGGCATCGCGGCTGTGCAAGGCGTCAGCCGGGACCCAGTTTGAGCCCTTGATGAAGACCGGCACGCCATTGACGATGAAGTTGAAGCGGCCAGGATGCTCGGGGGTGTTGAGCTCGGTGTGATCCAACTCGATGGTGCGGATGCCGAGGGTGACCGTCTTGCTGGCGACGACCTCGTCGTGATGCAGCAGTTCGACCACGACCTCGTAGAGATTGGCCTCGCCGTAGCCGTGCGGCCACCACAGTTTGGGCTTGGACACCGTGAAGGCGAACTGATCCCAGACGAACTGCAGCGGCCGACAGTGCTCGAAAGCCGCATCGCCGCAGCGGCCGCGCAGACGCAGCTTGAAGCCCTCAATGACCAGCGCGTCATTGCGCGTCTTGACCACGGCCCGCAACGCGGCGCTGCCGGCGTCACAGCGCTCAGTGAAGATGTAGATGTCCTCGATCTCATTCTTGGGGCGGTCTTCGATGTAGACGGGCCGCCAGATGCCGGCGGAGACGATGCGCGGCATGATGTCCCAGCCGAAACAATGCGCGGGCTTGCGCAGGCGGAGCAGTTCGACGCCGAAGCCGTGAGCGCGCTCCCAGGGCTCCATGTCCTCATTGCGGACGGCGTTGAGCGGCGATTTCAGGCAGACCATGAGCACGTTGTCTTCACCGACGTGGCGGAGCTTGCCGCGCAGGCAGAAGCGGTGGGGGATGAGAGCGTTGTCGGTCGAAGCGATTTTTTTGCCGTTAAGCCACACATCAGCGATGCAGTCGAGGCCTTCGAATACCAGTTCGGGAGCGCTGAAGGCCGGCGTGGTGAAATGCCGCTCATACCAGTACTGGTGGAATTCGTAGGGGCGCAGGCCGGTGCTGTTCAGACCGAAGAAGGGGTCTGGAATCTTGCCAGCGGCTTGGAGGTCGATCTCCACATTGCCAGGGACCTGCGCCGGGATACTATCCAAAGCCGCGCAGAGCAGCTCGTCGGGGCTGTTGATGTTCTTTTCGCCTTCGAGAAAATGCCGCATGGTCCAGGTGCCGCCGAGGTCGAGACGGGGACGCATGCCTGTGGGAGACGCGGTTGTGGTCATTGCGACGATGCCTTTCCAGTGATTAGGGTCGCTTCATGTCTCTATGCCGCCATCGGCAGTGTTTTTGGACTACGCGGTGGCGCCTTTTTGATCCGGTTGCACAAAAGCCCATTGCGGCGGATGTTGCGACAATGGGCTGGGTGAAAACAACGTCTTGTTTTTGGCGCTATGATCAGAGGTCGAGACCGAGATCGTCGTCGAGTTTTTCCATGGTGGTCTTATCCGCCTTGGCGATACCCTTGGGCATTTTATAGGTCGGCAAATAGCGGTAGTAGACTTGGAGACTGAGTGCCGCCAAGGTGGTGGTGTACCACTTGTCGTAGTTGCACTTGAATTTACCCTTGTCCTGATTGGGGCATTCCCAGTATCCTTCCTGGTGCTGATATTTGATCATTTGTGGGGCGCAGACATCGTTCCAGTTTTTCCAGCTGGTTTTGCCGGCATGGAACATCACTTGGGTCTGGTAGTACCACGCGTAGATGGGATTGGCATGGGCGGCATCAATTTTGCGCTTCGGGTTGTTCCACACCACCGTGCATTTTTCGCTGATGAATTTGACGCCGGCCTTGGCGGCGAAACTGTCGCCGGAACCGAGGAGCTGCAGACAGAGGGTGCCAGCGCCCTGCAGGCCATCGCTGCCTTGCCCCGGGACGTTATAGCCGAAGCGGTTGTTGACCTTTGAGAAGGATACCTTTTCCATGAAACCGAGGCCTTTATCAATAGCCTTTTCGAGTCCGGGCACATCCGCGCCGGCGACATAGCCGGCCTTCATGGCCTGGTACTGCCAGCCTGCCACGGACATATCCCACTTGCCGTCGGGATGATAGCCGTAGGAATAGCCGCCATTGCGCAGCTGGCCATCGACGACGTAGGCCAGGGACTTCTCCATCGCCGGCTTCAGGAACGGAATTTTTGTCAGGCCGTAGCCTTCGGACAATGCGTAGGCGACAATGCCGGTGGAATACGAGAAGGTGCTGTGCCATTTCTTGTCGCTGACTTTCGCGGGCCACTTGTCAACCTGTCCGGCCAAATACTGCATGGCCTTCTGCACGGTGGGGCCGAATTCTTCGGACATGGGCGTTTCGCCGTGGGCCAAGAAAGTCAGCAGGCCCAGGCCGGTCATAGCATCTTTTTCGCCCGGCGCCCAGGAGCCATCGGCATTCTGGGTCTTCTTGAGCCAGCGCAACGCCCGCAGAACCGCCGCCTCGGTGACATCCGAACCACCAAATTTCTTCAAAGTCTTCTGACGGCCTTCGTTGCTGCGACCGCCGTAGAGACTGGACAGTTTCAGGGGTGAGTCATTGGCGCGAACATTAAGGACGTCGGAAAAGTCCATATTGTCGTCGGTAGAGGCCATCGCGTCGCTGAAATCGGCCACGGAGGACACATCGACCATCTCGTCGGTGGAAATGGTCGGTTTTTCGACGGTGGGGACCATTTCCTGGGCGATGTCCTCGAGTTTTTCGAGTTCTTCCATGGTTTTGGGGTCGAGTTCTTTGACTTCGAGTTCTTTCATTTCGAGCTCGACGCTGTTCATCGGCGTCCTGGCTTCGGCGTCATAGAAGAGGATAAGCGAGCCCATCATGAGAGCGTGGACGACCAGTGAGATGATGGGGCCCATCATGCTCTCAACCATTTTCCGATGCTGGTATTCGGCCAATGCGGCGTCGTGATCCAGCAAGACCTGTTGTTCTTCACTCATAGCTCGTTCCTCCTGCCTTAGCCTTCGGGCTGGTGTGGTATCAGCCGGCTGCCAGCGACATTATTTCAGCGTCATGACATTGAGTTTTTCCAGCCCGGCGGCCCGGCAGAGGTCGAGGGCAGTGACCAAGTCAGTCGCTCGGGCGCTCATGCTGACTTGGATAATGACGGTCTGGTCAGGGTCAAGGCTGCCGAGATACTTCAGGGTCGAGGCGATCTCTTCCACGGGTTTTTCGGCGCCCTGCAAGTATAGCTTGTTGGCATGGACCTGCATTTCGAGCATTTTCGGCTTGACTTCGTCGGTCTTCGCCGAGCCCGGGGAAGGCAGATTCACGGCCAGATGCGCTTCGGAAATCTCTTCGCGAGCGGTAACGATAAAATAAATCAGCAGCAGGAAGACAATGTCAATCATGGATGACATCGGTACGGCCAGCTGCTCTGCGGATTTTCGTTTCATAGCTGCTTCTCCGCCTCTCGGGAGAACCGGGAGGCCACTCTTGCTCTATTATCTGATGAAGTCGGTTGCAATGCCTATTCTCACATGCCGGTAGCTTCTGCGGCCAGGCGGACGCGATAGAGGCCGGTGGACGCCGTTACCTGCATGACCCGGTCGATATGGCGGAACTGGGTATCGCCATCGCAGCGGATCAGTACAGGCACGGAATTGCCCGCCTGGGCGCGCATGGAGATCAGCAGCTGCTTGAGCTGGGAAAGGGACAGGGGCTGCAGCGCGATATTGATCTCGCCGTCCTTGCGCAGGTTCACCGTCACTGTCCGGGGGTCGCTTTGCTCGAC
>JAQWBY010000100.1 GCA_028706165.1 Lentisphaeria bacterium
CGTCCCCTTCTTTGAAATGTTTGCGCACCGACTCGTGCAGCACGCCGCGAAAACCGATCGTCGCTATCTCCGGTATCTCCATGAAGGCGTAGTTGTCCCACATCTTCAGGCCGGGAATGAGCTCGCTGTTGAAGACGCGGTTGTGGCTGACAAAGCCGGCGATCGGCGCCTTCACGCTGGTGTGCTGCAGGTCCTTCTCCTTGTCCGCGATCTCTTTCTGATTGCGGCGCTGGTGAATCGTGGCGGCGTCCTTCTGGATGACGGAAATTTTTTCCTGTTCGGACATTTCAAAGGCCAGCTTGGCGACTTCCAGTTTGGTGTTTTCAATGTCGATTTCGGTGCGTTTGATGTCGTTGGGCACCGTCGGTGGATTTTTGGTGACTTCGAGTTCCTGGGTGGCGAAGCGGGCGCGTGCCTCTTTTTCGCGCAGGTCTTTCTCGTAGCTGTCTAGTTCGGCGCGTGAGATCATGGCGCGTTTGAAGCGGTCTTCGGCTTTGGTGAAGTCTTTTTGGCTGGCATTGACGTTGAGGGTCGCCACCCGCAAGCGCCCCTCGGCAATGCGCACATCGTCTGGATTGGGCTCGCTGCGCAGGCGTTCGAGCTTGGCTTCCAGAGCTGACAGCTTGTCTTGGAGGGTGCCCATCTGGTCTGTCAGATCGACGGCGTTGTTGTCGATCTCGGCCAGTCGCCGATCCACATTGGCGTCAATCACGGCTTGTCGCAGTTTCAGGGCGATGAGGTCGTTCGCGGTCTCTTCGCTGCTAAAGGTCGCCACAATATCGCCAGCCTGCACGTAGGTGCCGTCGGCGATCACTGTCTCCAGCGGCAGCCAGCGCACCGGATTGTTGATTTTCTCCGATTTCTCCGTGAACGCCCGAATGCGGATGCTGTAGGTGAAGGGCAGACTTTGCTCAGAGACCACAATGCTGTCTGCCAACGGCGCGTCGTCGGCCGCCTGAACCGCGCCAAAAAGGACAAGCAAGGCGAAAAAAGTAAAGTGATGAAGACAACAGCGCATGAGATATGATGAGACGGCTAGCAAAAAATGACAGGGGAAACCAGAAGGTAAGCGGAAAGCATGACAGTCCTTAACGAAAGGAAAACAGCCAATATTGGCCCAAAAACGGCGATGCCAGTCTTTTCAGCAGAAAATTCAGGTCGTCGACTGCCAGCGACGGCTGTCACCGTGGGGCGCCCTGCAGGGCGCCAAAAAAATCGCCTGCCCTCGACTGCAATCGGCTGCAATCGCCAGCAATCGACAGCAATCGACAGCAATCGACAGCAATCGACTGCAATCGACGGCAATCGACTGCAATCGACTGCCCGCAACTAGGGGCGACCGCCGGTCGCCCCTACGGCCCTCGACTGCAATCGACAGCAATCGACAGCAATCGGCTGCAATCGACAGCAATCGACTGCAATCGACAGCAATCGACTGCAATCGACTGCAATCGACTGCAATCGACTGCAATCGACTGCCCGCAACTAGGGGCGACCGGCGGTCGCCCCTACGGCCCTCGACTGCAATCGACTGCAATCGACTGCAATCGACAGCAATCGACAGCAATCGACAGCAATCGACTGGGGTGGCCACGCAGGTCCGCCCTTAAGGCCCTCGACTGCAATCGACTGCCCGCAACTAGGGGCGACCGCCGGTCGCCCCTACGGCCTGCGCCTGCAATCAACCGCCTTTGTTCCCTAGGGCAATTTCGCCGCGGCGGTTGAAAACAACTGTGAGTCAGGGTAGTTTTTCGGCCGACAGAAATGATGGCCCATCCGACTTGGAAGTCGGTACGCCGGTATTGAGCGGCAGAAGCTCGCCAGACCAAGCTGGCAGTGGTTTTGCGGTAGGCATCAGTGCCGGGCGCGAAGGTATGGTGGTTATACGGCAATGTTTTCAGTGAAGGAGTGAATGCGGACATGAGCCCCAGAAAATCAGCTTCCAAAAAGACCAGTCGGCCAGTGACTCGCGGTGTCGTCAATGTGGCGTTGGTGGGCGCCGGCGGCATGGGCATGGGCGTGCTCAACAATCTCATGCCCTTTGAGGACGTCAAAGTCGTCGCCATTGCCGACCCCATTGCGCAGTACCAGGACGACTTTTTCTACAAAAAGCCGCTGGGCCGGCTCAATGTTAAAGCGGCGGTAGAGAAGTTCTATCGCGAGAAAGACCCGAGCTATAGCTGTGCGGACTACGAGGATTTTCGCGTCATGCTTGCTGAACATCCGGAGATTGACGCGGTCGTGTGTGCCACGCCGGATTTTTCCCACGCGTACGTATCGATTTACGCCATGCGCCAGGGCAAGCACGTGTATTGCGAGAAGCCGCTGACGCACAATATCCGCGAGGCACGGCTGATGGCGCAGGTGGCTGCAGAGATGGGCGTGGCCACGCAGATGGGCAATCTCGGCCACGCTCGCGACGGCATGCGCCAGGCCTGCGAGTGGCTTTGGGACGGCGCCATTGGCCCGGTGTCCGAGGCGCATGCGTGGGTGCCTGCCGCGCGCTGGCATAAGTGGATGGTCACGACGCCGACGGACGAGCCGGCCATGCCTGACGGCGTGAACTGGGACCTCTGGATCGGTCCCCGACAGCCCCGACCGTATCACCCGGTGTACACGCCGGTACGCTGGCGCGATTTCTGGACCTTCGGGCTGGGCGCCATCGGTGATTTTGTCTGCCATGACATGGACGTGATCTGCTGGGCGTTGGACCTCGTTGCGCCGACCACGGTCGAGGCGTTCCAGGGCGGTTTTACGTCGCCCGAGCTCACGCCGCATAGCGAAGTCTGCCACTACGAGTTTGGTCGGCGTGGTCGCAAACCGCCGGTGAAGGTGACTTGGTATGACGGTGGCATGCGGCCGCCGACACCGGCGAGCTGGCCGGCCGGCATGGAATGGCCGCGGCGCGGCTGCTATTTTGTCGGCCCGAAGGGCATGCTGGTTTGTCCGGGCCTGGGGCAGACGCCTTTCCTGCTGCCGGACAAGCTGGCCAAGAGCTACAAGCAGCCCGCTCCGACCCTGTCGCGCTCGCCGGGGCATCACCGCGAGTGGATTGACGCCTGCAAAGGCGGCGCGCCTGGCGGTACCGAATTCGGCTATGCGGCCCGCCTGACGGAACTGGCATTGCTCGGCGTACTGGCTATCCGCAGCGGCAAGAAAATCCACTGGGACGCCAAGAGCATGTGCGCCAAGGGCCTGCCAGAAGCCGACGCCATCATCAACGGCGAGCCCTATCGTGCAGGCTGGGAACTGGAAAAAATTCCCCGGATATGATGACGCAACGTAGCGCCCCATGGTCGTGCGGCATGCATGGAACTATCACCTGGAGAACCACAATGACACGTCGTCTGTTCGTAGTACTATCGCTTCTGGCCACGTCCTGGTTGTTGGCGCAGACCTTGCCGGAGCCGATTTTTCGTGCGGGTGATCGCTGGGCGGCCATTGGTGACAGCATCACGCATGGCGGTGGCTATCATTCCTACGTCTATCTCTACTACGTCACCCGCTATCCAGAGCAGAAATTCACCATAACGAATGCCGGCATTTCCGGTGATTCCGCCGCGGGTGCGGTTGGTCGTTACGACTGGGACATCAAGCCCTTCGCGCCGACCGTGGCCAGCATCATGCTTGGCATGAATGACGTCGGTCGCGGCCAGTACAGCGACAAGCCCGACACGCCCGAAATGGCCGCACGCAAAAAAGGCGCCATCGACCGCCACGCGACGGCCATGGCCAAGCTGGCACAAAAGCTCCGCGACGATCAGTGCCGGCTGATTTTCATCACGCCGTCCATTTTCGACCAGACATCGACCATGGACAAGCCCAATAACTTCGGGGTCAATGACGCCTTGGGTATCTGCGGACAGAAGGCCCGCGAGTTGGCCGCGCAACATGACGGCCGCGTGGTGGACTTCCACGGCGCCATGAGCGCCCTCAATGCCAAAGTCCAGCAAGGCGACCCCGCAGCCACGATCGTCGGTGGCGACCGCGTGCATCCCGGCCCGGCCGGCCATCTGGTCATGGCGTACTATTTCCTCAAGGATTGCGGCGCGCCCAAGGCGGTGACGCGCGTGGAGATTGACGCCGCGGCCAGTGCCGTGCGCAGCACGCTGAACTGCCAAGCCGACGGCCTGAGCTACATCGGCGGCGAAATGAAATTCAACTACTTGGCCAAGTCGCTGCCGTTTCCGTTGCCGCCTGGCACCCAGCAGGCATTGGTCTGGCTGCCGGAGCTCTGGAATGATCTGTGCGAAGAACTGCTGGTCATCAAGGGACTGCCGGTCGGCAATTTCACTCTGCTGATTGATGACGCCATCGTGGTGACGGCGGATCACGCAGCCTGGGCCGCCGGCGTCAATCTCGGACAGCTGGAAAAATCGCCCATGCTGCAACAAGCCGTTGAAGTCATGAAGCTCAATGATAAACGCCATTCTATCAGCAGCCGCTACCTGCGCAATTTTGCGATGTGGCGCCACGGCCTCAGCCGGGAAAAGGACCTCGATTTCAACGACTACAACGCTATGCTGGCACGCATCACCACCAAGAATGCCGCCCGCACCGGCAACCAGGGCTACTTCAACAGCATGGCCAAAGTCTATGCCGAGCATAAGCCCCGCGAGGCCGAGTACATCCAGCAATCACAGGAACTGACCGACGAAATGTGGGCGAAAGCCAAGCCGCTGACCCGACGCATGCTCCTGCGCCCCGCGCAAGCCGACGACAAGCAGTGACCGGGGGCTCGCTGCCGCTCGGCACGGCACGGCACGGCACGTCATCGCCATTCGTGTTTTGGGTAGCGCCGGGAGAGTTCTGAGCGCAGACGCGGGTAGTGCACTTCCCAGAAGCGCGGCAAGTCGTCAGTGATCTGCACGGTACGCATGTTTGGCGCGAGGATATCCAACAGGAGCTTGGCGCGACCGCCGGCGATGTTCAGCGCCTCGCTTTTGAGGTCGTAGAGGTCCTGGATGCGGGCGCGGCCCTTGGCGGGCAGTCCCGGGCGGTAGTCGATGCGCATGCGGCGCCCCTTGGGGAGCATGATTTGGGCGGGGGCCATTTGGTCTACGAATTGTCGGTCCTGCGGGCTGAGTTGCTGGCGGGCGGCTTCCAGGCAGCTCTTGGCTTTGACGGCGCGGAAGGAGTATTCGCCTGCGCAGAGGCGGCGGTGGATGGCCTGGCGGTCCTGCTCGTTGTAGGTTGGCAGTTGGCGTTCCGGGAAGATTTCGGCCAGCCAGCGCACGCGGGCAATCCAGGCTTCGACGTCGTCGTCCCAGCCGGGTAGGGCGAGTTTGCCTTCGTCCAGGCGCTGGGCGATGACCTCGGCGGCGACGGTGACGTCGGGCTGCTGGCGGATGCTTTCCTCCATGAGCAGCCCCAGGCAGGACAGAGTGCGGCGGCTGACGACCTGCTGGAGCTTTTCGTCCCAGCTAATGTCATCGCTGTCCACCCACTCGTCGGGGAAGAATTCCCACAGCCACTCTTCACGGCAGCCTGAGGCCAAGCCGATGCTGAGCTTGCTGCTTTGCAGGCCGCTGCTGGCGATGCTTTCGCGGATTTCGGCGACGATGAGTAATGGCTCGTCTCTAGCGACGCTGTCCTTGCTGAGCTCGGCGTAGCGGCCATCGGCAAGGAGGCAGAGCAGGGTGCCGGCGTCGCGGCGTTTGGCGATGCGGTCTGGGAAAGCGCGGAGGAGGCACTGCAGGAAGGCGATTTCGCGGCCTTCTTCGTCGCGAGTCGGCCACGCTACCCGCTGCGCCAGGCGGCTGTACTCGCCGGCATCGCGCCAGACATCGCGGGCGGCGCCGGCATGGATGCCCAGCGCCTGGCAGGTTGCCAGGTCGAAGCGGCCGTCGCGCGCGGCGTCAAGGAGTCCGAAGAGGGTGAAGAAATCGGATTGTGGCAGGGCCTCGGCGCGGCTGAGTTGGCGTGCGTCCTGCCGGCGCTGGCGGCGTTGCTCGCCGCCACCGCTGCGGCCGGTGATCAGTGGTCGGCCGGCGATGATGGCGGCCGCCAGGGCACAGTGGCGGAAGCAGCCGGCCTGTGCGCCCAGCCACATCAGCATGGACAATCGCGGGTGGGCGGGGAAGGGCAGCAGCTGGCGACCGAGATCGCTGAGGCCGCCGTGGTTCTTGCGGAGTATGCCCAGTTGCTCCAGCAGCCGCTGGGCGCCGGTGAGCGCCCGCTCAGGTGGCGCCTCAAACCAGGGAAAGGTCGCCGGGTCGTGAAAGCCGAAGGCGTTGCTGAGCATGAGCGTTTCGGCCAGGTCCACGCGTTGGATTTCCGGCAGGCTGCGTGACGGCTTGGCGTTGTGCTCGAGCTCCGACCAGAGGCGCCAGCAGCTTCCGGGTGCCTCGCGGCCCGCGCGGCCGGCGCGCTGGTCGGCAGAGTCGCGGGCGATGGGACGCGTTTCGAGCATATTGACGCCGCGCACGGCGTCGTAGCGGTTGTTACGGGCTTGGCCGCTGTCGATGACGATACGCACGCCGGGGATGGTCAGCGAGGTCTCGGCGATATTTGTGGCGATGATGATTTTGCGCTTGTCGGCCGGCGCCATGACTTGGTGCTGCTCTTCTGGTGGCATTTCGCCGTAGAGCGGGAGGACGCTGACGTTGGCGGCGCCGCAGAGCCGCCGGCATTCATCGGCCGTCTGGCGGATTTCATAGACGCCGGGCATGAAAATGAGGATGTCGCCGATTTCGCCGCTGGCGATAATCTGTCGGGCGGCCATGGCGGCGGCGCTGGTGATTGGCTGTCGCGGCGCGGGCGGCAGGTAGCTGGTCGTCACCGGGTAGCAGCGGCCATCGGCGTGGATGTGTGGGCAGCCATCAAGGTAGGCCTGGAGGGGCTCGGCGACGATGGTCGCCGACATGACCACCAGTCGCAGATCCGGCCGGTAGCACTGCCGGCATTCACGGGCCAGGGCCAGGCCGAGGTCGACATGGAGGCTGCGTTCGTGAAACTCGTCGAAGATGATGGCGCCGATGCCGCGCAGGGCGCGGTCGCCTTGCAGCATGCGTGGCAGGATGCCCTCGGTGATGAAAAGAATGCGCGTGTCGGCGCCGTGACAGCGCTCGAAGCGGGTCTGGTAACCGACCAGGCCACCCGGCTTCTCACCCCGCTCTTCGGCGACCCGTTCGGCAAGCATGCGCGCAGCCAGGCGCCGCGGCTGCAGTACCAGTATGCGCTCGCCAGTCGGCAGTAAGGGCAGCATCATGCGGGGGATCTGCGTGGACTTGCCGGAACCCGTCGGCGCCGTCAGTACAACCTGCCCCGACGCGCGCAGCGCCGCCAAAAAACTCGCTTCGATGTCGTAAATGGGCAGACGGGGCATGGGGCTTTCTTTTTTCGCGGATGGAGCGGCTGGCTTTTTCGCGGATCAGTCGGCTCTTCTGTCTTCTTCGCGGACGGATCGGACGGATCGGACGGATCGGACCGATCCGACGACTTGATCAGTCCGATCGGTCTGATCGGTCTGATCGGTCTGATCGGTCCGATGATCGCAGCTGATGGCGGCGCGGGTTTACTTGCCGGCCTTGATTTCGTCCCAGAGCTTGGTGTACTTGCCGAGGTTTTCGCCGAGGTCGAGGGTGAATTTCGATTTGGCGAAGATTTCCGGGTCGATGAACACCGCGTCGTTGTTGCGGACTTCATCGCTCAGCAGCTCGTAGGCGTCCTTGTTGGGGCAGCAGTAGAAGACGTGTTCGGTGTTGGCGGCGGCGATGTCGGGTCGATGGATGAAATCGAGGAATTGATAGGCCAGGTCGCTGTTGCTGGCGTTGCTGGGGATGGCCAGCATGTCGCAGCAGAGCAGGCAGCCGTCCTTGGGGATGGTGAAGGACACGTGGGGATTTTCGTCAACGACCTGCATGAGGTCGCCTGAATAGCCCATGACGACGTAGAATTCGTTGGAGGCGATGCCGTTTTTGTACTGCTCGTTTTCAAATTTGGCGATATTTGCGCGCCAGGTCATGACCAGTTCGCGGGCCTTGGCGAGGTCTTCGTCGTTGGTGCTGTTGGGGTCAAGACCGAGGGCGCAGAGGGCGGCGCCGATGACTTCGCGCATATCGTCCAGCAGGGTCATGCGGCCTTTGAAGTCGCTACGGGCGAAGACCTGCCAGTCGGGTGGGCTGTCCAGCTTGGTGTTGTTGTAGCCGATGCCGGTGTAGCTCATCATGTAGGGGATGGCGTGTTGGCAGTCAGGGTCGGGCAGCATCTTGACCACTTCGGGGTCGAGGTGTTTGAGGGTGCCCAGGCGGCTTTTGTCCAGTTCCAGGAGCATGTTGTCCTTGACCAGCGAGGCGATGATGTAGTGGCTGGGGACGATCACGTCGTAGCCGGTGGCACCGGCCTGGAGTTTGGCCAGGAGCGCCTCGTTGGAATCAAAAGTGTCGTACACCACCCGGCACTTGAACTCTTTCTCGAACTGCTTGATGACGTCGGGGCTGAAGTAGTCCGCCCAACTGTATAAATGCAGGGTGGCCTTGCTTTTGCTGCAGCCACAGAGACAAAACGCCACAACCAGGCCGCACAGGAGACTCATGCTCATTTTCATTGCCGGGGGGTCCTTTTGGGTTGATCAGATGCTGGTGGGGGAAAACAGGCAAACAAAGAATTTACTATTCAATGACCATTGGGGCAAACGGCAACCGGCAAGAAGCGCAGCAAGGCCGGCGGGGCTTTACGGTGGCAAAAGACCCTACGCAGCATTAGATTACAGCGCGTTTTTTTGGGGCAATGGGCGGTCGCACTCGCTGCGTCTGGTTCGTCGCTCCGCACGTTTTTTCCCCAGCGACTGCTCCCGGCGCGTTTGCCGTGAGCGACAGCAGTACCCGTTTTCGTGTTCGGCACAGGCATTAGGAGAAGCACATGGATTACGTCTCAGAACTCAAGAAACTCCAGCGCAAACATGATTTTTTCATCGGTTTCGACAGCGACGGCTGCATTTTCGACACCATGGAGATCAAACAGAAAGAGTGTTTCTGCCCGGCTTTCATCAAGCATTTCGGTCTGCAGGCCGCCAGCAAGTACGCGCGAGAAGTGTGGCTGTTTGTCAATCTGTACTCCAAAACCCGTGGCTGCAACCGCTATCTGGCCGTGCAGCGCGCCCTGCAGCTGATTGGCGAGTGGTCGGTGTTTGCCGCCCGTGACCTCCACATGACGAACATTCCGGCGCTGGACGCGTGGATCAAGGAAGAGAGCAAGCTGGGCATTCCGGCGTTGAAGGCCAAAGTCGCCGCCAGTGGCGACGAGGCGCTGGCGAAGATCCTCGCCTGGTCGCTCGAGGTCGATGTCCGCATCAAGGACATGGTCTTCGGCGTGCCGCCATTCCCGGGCGTTCGCGAGAGCCTCGCGCAGCTCCAGGGCAAAGCCGACATGATCGTGGTCAGCCAGACGCCCGTCGAAGCGCTGACCCGCGAATGGGAAGAGCACCACATTGACCACTACGTCGATTTCATCGCAGGACAGGAAGCCGGCACCAAGACTGAGCATCTGACACTCGCGGCCAAGGACAAATACCCGGCGGAAAAAATTCTCATGATTGGCGACGCTCCCGGCGACTACAAGGCCGCCAAGGCCAACGCCGCGCTGTTCTTCCCGGTCATTCCTGGCGAAGAAGAGAAGTCCTGGGAGCGTTTCCACCAGGAAGCCATCGGCAAATTTTTTGCCGGGACTTTTGCCGGCGCCTACCAGCAGGAGCTGTTGGCTGAATTTGACCGCGCGCTGCCTGAGCATCCCAGCTGGTCGTAAGCGCCGTCGCACCCTATATCATATCCTGACTCTCCCGCAACCACAGCAACGCAAAGCAAGGACACTGCAATGAGCAAAGCAGACATCGGTTTGATCGGCCTGGCCGTCATGGGCGAAAACCTCATCCTCAACATGGAAAGCAAGGGCTTCACCGTCGCTTGCTTCAACCGCACCGTGAGCAAAGTCGACGACTTTCTCAACGATCGCGCCAAGGGCAAGAACATCATTGGCGCCCATAGCATCGACGAGCTGATTGCCAACCTCAAACGCCCGCACAAAATCATGCTGATGGTCAAGGCCGGCCAGGCCGTCGATGACTTCATCGAGCTGCTCATTCCCAAACTCCAGCCCGGCGATATCATTATCGACGGCGGCAATAGTCATTTTCCAGACACCACTCGCCGCACCCAGTACTTGGAAAGCAAGGGCCTGCTCTACATCGGCACCGGCGTGTCCGGCGGCGAAGAGGGCGCTTTGACCGGCCCGAGCATGATGCCCGGCGGCTCGCCTGCCGCTTGGCCGCACGTCAAGGACATTTTCCAGACCATCTGCGCGCACACCGACGCAGGCGAGCCCTGCTGTGATTGGGTCGGCGAAAATGGCGCCGGCCACTTTGTCAAGATGGTCCACAACGGCATTGAGTACGGCGATATGCAGATGATCTGCGAGAGTTACCACATGATGAAGTCCATCGGCCTCAGCAACGAGGAGATGCACAAGGTCCTCAGCGACTGGAACGACGGCGAACTCAACTCGTACCTCATCGAAATCACCCGCGACATCCTCGGCTACAAGAACGAAGAAGGCCAGGCCGTCGTTGATCTCATCCTCGATACCGCCGGCCAGAAAGGCACCGGCAAATGGACGGCCATCGCCGCCCTTGACGCCGGCATGCCCCTGACTCTGATCGGCGAGGCCGTCTTCGCCCGCTGTCTCTCCGCCATCAAAGACGAACGCGTCATGGCCAGCGGCATCCTCAAAGGCGTGGTCAAGCCCTTCAGCGGCTGCCGCGACCAGCTGATCAACGATCTGCGCAAGGCCCTCTACGCCGCCAAAATCGTTTCCTACGCGCAGGGCTACCAGCTCATGATGGCCGCAGCCAAGGAATACGGCTGGAAACTCAACTACGGCGGCATCGCCTTGATGTGGCGCGGTGGCTGCATCATCCGCTCGCTCTTCCTCGGCCGCATCAAAGAGGCCTTCGATCGCGATCCTGAACTCAAAAACCTCCTCGTTGATCCCTTCTTCAAGGACGTCATGGACTCCTCGCAGGAATCCTGGCGCCGCGTCGCCGTCGCCGCCATCGAAACCGGCGTGCCCATGCCCTGCATCAGCTCGGCGCTGAGCTATTTCGACGGCTATCGCTGCGACCGCCTGCCCGCCAATCTCCTCCAAGCCCAGCGCGACTACTTCGGCGCCCATACCTACGAACGCGTTGACAAGCCCCGCGGCCAATTCTTCCACACCAACTGGACCGGCCACGGCGGCAATACCACCGCCAATACCTACGTGGTCTAATCCTGCACCGGACAAGACCGCTGCCGCAACAGAGCGGCAGCGGTCTTTTTTTTACTGCAGATGCCGGCGATTTTCTTTGTGAATGGCGATGCTCTTTGTCGCGGACGGATCATCGGACGGATCTTCTTTCTTGTTATCGCGGACGGATCGGACGGATCGGACGGATCGGACGGATCCGGCTGCTTGATCGGTCTGATCGGTCGGATCGGACGGATCTTCTTTCTTGTTATCGCGGACGGATCGGACGGATCGGACGGATCGGACGGATCCGGCTGCTTGATCGGTCTGATCGGTCTGATCGGTCTGATCGGTCCAATACTCTTTACTTAGTGTACCGGCAATGCTTGGCGATGAGTTGACTTGTGACCGTTCGCGTGACCATTTGCCAAGGTTTTGAGCGCCGAAGGTGCGCCCTAAGATAGCCCAGGGCAAGCGCCCGTAGGGCGCGTCGCCCTGGGTAAGGTGCCCCATCCCAAAAGAGCCCTGAAGGGGCGGCCTAAAAGACCTGCGACGAGGGGTCACAGCGCAAAATTGCCGCAGCAATCAATGAGTTCCATTGCCTCTTTGGCCCCAGTCAGCTTCGCCGACTGGGGCCAAAGAGGCCGAGGAACACGACCTTG
>JAQWBY010000488.1 GCA_028706165.1 Lentisphaeria bacterium
TGTGTTTACCGAAGACCATTTCGTTGTTGAGCAGGCCGATGGACTGCGGCGTCATGATCTCGTAGGTTTCGCGGTTGGCCAGGACGCCGTGCTGGTGGATGCCGGCTTCGTGAGCGAAGGCGTTGGCACCGACGATCGCCTTGTTGATCGGCGGCGGCAGGCCCAGCAGGTTGTAGACCAGGCGGCTGGAACGGTATATCTGTGTGGTGTCGATGTTCGTTTCGCAGTCGTAGTACGCTTTGCGGGTGTGGATGCCCATGACGATTTCTTCCATGGCGGCATTACCAGCGCGTTCGCCCAGGCCGTTGATGGTGCATTCGATCTGGCCGGCGCCCGCGCTGATGGCGGCCAGCGAGTTGGCTACGCCCAGCCCCAGGTCGTTATGGCAGTGGACGGAAACGGTCACGTTTTCGATGCCACGGACGTTGTTCTGCAGGTACTTGAGCATCTCCACCATTTCCATGGGCGTGGTGTAGCCGACCGTGTCGGGGACATTCACCGTCGTCGCGCCGGCGGCAATGGCCGTTTCCAGCGCGCGCGCCAGGAATTCCTTCTCGCTGCGCATGGCGTCTTCGGCGGAGAATTCGACGTCGGGCAGGTATTTCTTGGCGTAGCGGACCATATCGCCGATAGTGGCCAGGACCTTCTCGGGGGCCATCTTCAGCTTGTACTGCATATGGATGGGCGACGTGGCCAGGAACGTGTGGATGCGGGCGTTTTTGGCGTGGCGCAGCGCCTCGTAGGCCGCGTCGATGTCCTTGGGCACCGCGCGCGCCAGACTGCAGATGGTGCTGTCCTTGACGACCTCGCAGATTTTCTGGATGGACTCGAAATCGCCTTTGGAGGCGATGGCGAAGCCGGCCTCGATGACGTCCACGCGCAACCGTTCCAGAGCCAGGGCGATCTCAATTTTTTCGTTGAGATGCATGCTGCAACTGGGGGCTTGTTCGCCATCCCTCAGGGTCGTGTCGAATATCTTGATCGTTCTCATGGTGCCTTGCTCCGTATTTGGTTGGCTGACTGTCATCAGCGTCCTGTTTTGTGCTACCGGCTAGTGTTCTGCCGGTTTTGCGGTGGCGCCCGCGCTGGTCGTGGCGCGCCACCGCCCAAAGACTTGTCTTAAATGCTATTGTTGTTAGTCCTTGAAGGCCGCGCCGCGGTCGGCGGAGGTGACGGACTGTGCGTAGCGTTTAAGGTAGCCGCTAAGGCCCTCCTGCTTGCGTAGGGTCATGTTTTGGCGACGTTTGGTCCACTCGTCGTCGGTAAGTAGCGCATTGAGGGTGCCGTTGGTGATATCGATGGCGATGCGGTCGCCTTCCTGCAGGTAGGCGATGGGGCCGCCGGCCTGCGCTTCGGGCGAGATGTGGCCGATGGCGGCGCCACGAGTTGCGCCGGAGAAGCGGCCGTCGGTGAGTAGCGCCACGGCGCTGTCCAGGCCCATGCCGGCGATAGCCGAGGTCGGACCGAGCATTTCGCGCATGCCGGGGCCGCCGCAGGGCCCTTCGTAGCGGATGACGACGACGTCGCCGGCCTTGATCTTCTGCTGATAGATGGCCTCAATGGCGGCTTCTTCGCCGTCAAAGACGCGTGCGGTGCCCTCGTACTGCAGCATATTTGGGGCGACGGCGCTTTTCTTGACGATGGCGCCATTGGGCGCCAGGTTGCCGAAGAGCACGGCCAGGCCACCGACGGCCGAGTAGGGCTGTTCCACTGGCGCGATGACGCCGCGGCCCTTGCGCTCGGCGTTGGCGAGGTTTTCGCCGACGCTTTTGCCGGTGGCCGTAATCAGTGACGTGTCGAGCAGGCCGAGCTTGGTCAGTTCTTTCATGACGGCGTAGACGCCGCCGTCGGCGAAGAGATCCTGCATGTGGTGTTTGCCGGCTGGCGCCAGGCGGCAGAGATTGGGCGTCTTGGCGCTGACTTCGTTGACCATCTGCAGGGAAAATGGTATTTTGGCTTCATGGGCGATGGCGGCCATGTGGAGGATGGTGTTGGTGGAGCAGCCCAAGGCCATGTCCACGGCCAGCGCATTGCGCAGGGCGGCCGGTGTGAGGATGTCCATCACCTTGATGTCTCGTTGAACCAGCTCGATGATTTTGGCGCCGGCTTCTTTAGCCAGGCGTGTGCGTGCGGCGTAGGCGGCCGGGATGGAGCCATTGCCGCCGAGGCCGAGGCCGACGGCTTCCGTCAGGCAGTTCATGGAATTGGCGGTGAACATGCCGGAGCAGGACCCGCAGGTCGGGCAGGCGCTTTCCTCCAGCTGCATCAGCTCGTCTTCGCTCATCTTGCCGGCCTTGTAGGCGCCGGTGCCTTCGAAGACGCTGTTGAGGTCCAGGCAACGGCCGGCTTCTTCGCCTTCGATGGACAGCATGGCGCCGCCGCTGACGAAGATCGCGGGCAGGTTGAGGCGGGCGGCGGCCATGAGCATACCCGGGACGATCTTGTCGCAGTTGGGTATGAACACCAGGCCGTCAAAACGGTGGGCGCGCACCATGCATTCTACGCTGTCGGCGATGAGTTCGCGGGTGCACAGCGAGTACTTCATGCCACTGTGGCCCATGGCGATGCCGTCGCAGACGCCGATGGTGTTGAATTCCATGGGGGTGCCGCCGGCGCTGAGCACGCCGTATTTCACCGCGCGGGCGATGTCCTGCAAATGGGCATGGCCGGGGACGATCTCGTTGAAGGAGTTGACGACGCCGATCAGCGGCCGCTCAATTTCCTTCTGGGTCAGGCCAGTAGCTTTCATCAGCGATCGATGCGGCGCGCGTTCGATGCCTTTTTTAACGTTGTCTGAATTCATGGTTGTTCCTCAACACGTCCTTGTTGTTGCCAAGTCAGATTGCTGTGTGGGGCG